>JAFCEE010000001.1 GCA_017609285.1 Candidatus Pacearchaeota archaeon
GCTATCTGGTTTGTACTTAGACATGCAAGTTTTTATTCTTAGAAATAGGGATAAGGCGAACTGCTTAGTAACACGTAGCTAACCTAACTTAAGGTCAAGGATAACCTCGGGAAACTGAGGCTAATACTTGATAGGAGATTTTTACTGGAATGTGGAATCTCTGAAACTCGAGCCTTAAGATGGGGCTGCGGCTGATTAGGTTGTTGGCGGGGTAAATGCCCACCAAGCCGAAGATCAGTAAGGGCTCTTAGCGGAGAAGCCCTAAGAAGGAATCTGAGACACTATTCCTAGCCTTACGGGGTGCAGCAGTTAAGAATCTTTTGCAATGCGCGTAAGCGTGACAAAGCGAGCCAGAGTGTTTCTCAATAATTGAGAAACTTTTGCTAAATGTAAAAAGTTTGGCGAATAAGGACCGGGAAAGACTGGTGCCAGCCGCCGCGGTAATACCAGCGGTTCGAGTCGCAGCCACATTTATTGGGTCTAAAACATCCGTAGCTTGTTCTATAAGTCTTTTGTGAAATCCTATGTCTTAAATATGGGGCGTGCAAGAGATACTGTAGAACTAGAGACCGGGAGACGTAAGGAGTACATTTAAGGTAGTAGTAAAATATGTTGATCTTAGATGGACTAACGATAGCGAAGGCACCTTACGAGCACGGTTCTGACAGTAAGGGATGAAGGCTAGGGTCGCGAAAGGGATTAGATACCCCTGTAGTCCTAGCAGTAAACACTGCGCACTAAACATCGGTATCTCCTCGAGAGGCATCGGTGCTGCAGGGAAGCCGTAGAGTGCGCTACCTGGGAAGTATAGTCGCAAGGCCGAAACTTAAAGGAATTGGCGGGGGGGCACTACAACGGGTGACGCGTGCGGTTCAATTAGATTCTACACCGTGAACCTCACCAGGATCGACAGCAGAATGAAGGTCAGTCTGAAGGGCTTACCTGACACGCTGAGAGGAGTTGCATGGCCGACGTCAGCCTGTGTCGTGAGATGACCTGTTAAATCAGGTAACAGGCGAGACCCGCGTGTATAGTTGCTACCTGATGAGGGGGCACTCTATACAGACTGCCTTGGTAACAAGGAGGAAGGTGCGGGCTACGTTAGGACGTTAGGTGAGTACGGCCCGAATGCCCTGGGCGACACGCGCGCGGCAATGCTACATGCAATGAGTTGCAACTCCGAAAGGAGAAGCTAATCTCGAATATGTAGCTTAGTTCAGATCGAGGCTTGAAACTCAGCCTCGTGACGCCGGAATCCGTAGTAATCGTTTCTTAGCAGGAAACGGTGAATAAGTCCCCGCTCCTTGCACACACTGCCTGTCAAACCAACCGAGTTTTGCATTGGTGAGGCTCTTCGGAGACGAGCCTTTGTAAGACAAGGTAGGTTAAGTCAACACAAGGTATCCGTAGGGGAACCTGCGGATGGATCACCTCCTGGAAAATTACGGAGCCTTACATCTTTTATGATTAAAAACTCAACATTAAGGAATCCAAAAATAAAAATCAACAAATTTAAAAACTGAGCTGGGCTAAAAAAAATAAGGGCCCGTAGCTCAGTGATTAGAGTGCCGCCTTTGCACGCAGAACCTTAGGAAAGTTTGTCTTCCAAAGGGTAAGCCAAAAACGGCGGAGGTCCCGGGTTTAAATCCCGGCGGGTCCACTCTAGTTTTTTATATTCAACAAAATCAAGTTGAAAATGAGAACCAAAAGTTCTCGCAGTAAATGAACTTCCTGAATTTGTCAGGAAGGGAGCTAAGAACAATTATGTTCAATGAAGCGAGTAGGATTTCCGGCATAGACAGTTATGCTGTTAGGTGGATAGCTTGGCTTGAGATGTGATGAAGGACGTGGCAAGCTGCGATAAGTCTAGGCGAGTTGCATGCCAACTTTGAACCTAGAATTTCCGATCTGGAAACAGTTCCTTCGGGAAATCTCGAGAGAGAGATAAACGCGGGGAATTGAAACATCTTAGTACCCGCAGGAAAAGAAAACAATAGTGATGCCCTTAGTAGCAGCGAGCGAAAAGGGCAGAGGGCAAACCGAATCTTTTCTCGAAAGAGAAATAGAGATGTGGTGGGTATTAACTCCTAAGTCAACGAATTGAAGTTCTCTGGAAAGAGATGCCTAAGAGGGTGATAGCCCCGTAAACTAAGTTGATATGGAGTTGCTCAAAAGAGTAGTGTCTCCTGGATTGGAGGCATGAATACGGCAGGATTAACTGCCAACCCTAAACATAATCTCAAGTCCGATAGTGCACTAGTACCGCGAGGGAAAGCTGAAAAGTACTCTTGGCGGAGGGTTAAAAGACTTGAAACCTAACAGTTACAGGTTGTTACTGCTGTCTGCTCACTTCGTTCGCGAAGTAAGGGCAGTTGTAACGTACGTTTTGAAGAACGGGCCAGGGAGTTAAGGTAAGTGGCAAGGTTAAGCTTTTAAAGCGAAGCCGAAGCGAAAGCAAGTCTGAAAAGGCTACAGTCACTTGCCTTAGACCCGAAGCCAGGTGATCTAATCCTGGGCAAGGCGAAGTTCTCCGAAAGGGGAATGGAGGCCTGAACCATTGTTGTGTACATGCACTTGGATGACTCGGGATTAGGGGTGAAAAGCCAATCTAACCTGGCGATGGCTGGTTCCTGCCGAAATATGCCTAAGTATAGTCCTTCTTCCTTAGCAAACGAGGTAAAGTACGGATTGAGTTTGCAGAGTCAAATGACTACGGAACTCTTTCCAACTCAGAACTTGTTTGCTGGATGAAGAAGGAATCAGGGGCGGTGCGTAAGGTACTGTTCCGAGACCTGAACAAAGGAGACTGTGGTTAAGGTCCCAAAATCCATGCTAAGTGCATTAAATCTTGTCGAGAACCTGAGACAGTAGGGAGGTAGGCTCAGAAGCAGCCACCCTTTAAAGAAAGCGTAACAGCTCACCTATCGAGGTTCTTGGCGGAGAAAATGGACGGGGCTAAGCATGGTACCGATACCACAGAGTTATCCAGTTGGATAATCTGGTAGGCGGGCGTCTTTTTTGCATAGAAGTGTTCTCGAGAGAGAGCATGGAGCAAAAAAGAATGCGAATCCTGGTGGTAGTAAGATCAAATTTTTCTGAGAGGAAAAACGTCGGAAGGGCACGGTTTCCTCGGCAATATCAATTAGCTGAGGGTTAGTCGGCTCCTAAGTTATGCCTTAACTGGCTATAACGAAAGGACAACAGGTTAATATTCCTGTACTAAATTATATCATTGACTGCATGGTATGCTTTGAGATAGGCAGATTTCCGAAAGGAAACTGGATAGAGAAGCTTATGGAGCGTAATGCTAAGAGATAAGTGAATCTATCTAGCGAGAGTCTGCTGATTTTCAGAGCCAGTGAAAAAATCATGCATAGATATAGTTTAGCCGTACCTAGATCCAGCACAGGTGCCCTAGCTGAGAAGGCTAAGACGTGTAAGGTGAAACTAGTTAAGGGAAATCGGCAATTTGGCCCCATAGCTTTGGTAGAAGGGGTGTCTATGCTTGTTTTTTGAAATATAAAGGCAAGTGTAGATCGCAGTGACAAGGACTGCCCGACTGTTTATCAAAAACGTAGCCGAGTGCTAAGCTGAAAAGCTTTGTATACTCGGTGAGACCTGCCCAGTGGTGGTGTCTGAAACTTCTTTTCAAGGAAGCTAAGGCCCACTAAACGGCGGGGGTAACTATGACCCTCTTAAGGTAGAAGATCTGCCTTAGTAAAATCTGGCTATATGCTGAGAAGTCTGAGTATCCCACTCTACGACAACAACTTTATTAAGTTGGTTTGCGTAAAAATGAGATGGGTGCAGATAATCAGCAGGAAAGACTAGATGCCAAATGGATTGTTGGTTTTACAGATGGAGAGGGGTGTTTTCATGTATCTGTGAATAGAATTCCTGAGATGACCTTGGGATGGCAGGTACTTCCTGAATTTAGGATTGTTCAACATGAAGATGATGAAGAAGTCCTCTATAGAATCAGGGATTACTTTGGATTTGGTAATGTTAGAATAAACAGAAATGATAAGTATGGGATTAGAAAAGAGTTTAGGGTAAGGGGATTAGAAAATCTAAATAAGATCATCAGGTTTTTCAGGAAACATCCTCTAAGAACCCCATCTAAAAGAAAAAATTTTGAGATATTTGCAGAGATTATTGAGAGAATGAATATGAAAGAGCATTTAATAAAAGAGGGACTTGACAAGATAGCTAAATTAATCTCAAAGATGAACCAACAACCATTATTGAGGTATCTAGAATCCTCAGAGACTATACGCCAGACATCACGAGAGTGATGAAGATATAGTCCGATCCTTATGGCGACATAAGGAAGTTACTAGAAATAGTAACTCGCCATCTCTAAAAGAGATGGTCAGTAGCCTTTTAAGGTGAAAGTAACAGAATGAGCGTAATACCTTGTCGTCTGAATGGCGACTTGCATGAATGGTTTAACGAGGTGGTCAGTGTCCCTAACTAGAACCTTCTGAACACACTGTCCGGTGAAAATGCCGGAGACGCCTAGTGGGAAGCGAAGACCTTGTGGACCTTTACTGCAGCTTGTTGTTGTGGATTTATGAGGAATACATAGAATAGGTAGGAGCGTCGAGGTTAGGCTTCGGCCGAAACTGAGCAAAAGTGTAATACTACCTATTTCTTATGAATTCACTAACTCGTAAGAGGACATCAGCAGGTGGGCAGTTTGGCTGGGGCGGCACCCTGCAGAAAGAATATCTGTAGGGCCCAAAGACAAGCTCACCTGGCTTGGAAACCCAGGGTAGAGTGCAGAGGTAAAAGCTTGTCTGACTGTATTTCGAAAAGCAAGAAATGCAGGACTGAAAGGTTGGCTCAGCGAACCCACAATGTTTTTTGATAGAACATGTGGATGACAGAAAAGGTACCCCAAGGATAACAGGCTTGTCGCGCCCGATAGTCCATATTGACGGCGCGGTTTGGTACATCGCTGTCGGCTCTTCCTATCCTGGTAGTGCATAAGCTGCCAAGGGTGTCGGAGTTCACGCATTAAAAGGGATCGTTAGCTGGGTTAAGAACGTCGTGAGACAGTTTGTATGATATCTACTAGGTGTGTTGTTGTCTGAGTGGAATGAAGCTATAGTACGAGAGGAACTAGCTTTAGGAGCCTCTGGTCTACCAGTTCTCACGGGGAGGCTGGGCAGCTACGCTCTGTACGGATAAGAGCTGAATGCATCTAAGCTCGAAGCCGTCCGCAAAACGAGACAACAAAGGCCCTCTAAGAACAAGAGGTTGATAGAGTTGGGGTGTAAGTTCCGAGCTTCGGCGAGGAATTCAGCCCGCAACTACTAAAAGCTTCAAATGCTGAGAAATCCTACTCGCTGATTTTGTTTTTGAAATTTGATGTTAATTATTTCTAAAATCGAAATTTTTAAATACTATAGTTAGTTATATAATTACTATGGAAACTACAATACAAATAAGCAAAAATCTCTTGAATAGACTAGCTAGAATGAAAATGTATAAAAAAGAAAGTTATGAAAATATTATCTGGGATTTAATAGAGGATCGGATGGAATTTTCTGAACAGACAAAAAGAAACATAGAAAAATCAAGATTAGAAATAGAAAAAGGAAAAACTGTCTCTCTCGAAGAGATAAAAAGAAGGTTAAAGAGAAATGTACAAAGTTGAATTCTCGCAGACTGCTGAAAAACAACTTTATAAACTGGAGAGAAAAATTCAGGAAAGAGTAATAAGTGTTCTTGAAAGGATAAGAATAAGACCTTTTCATTTTGTAAAAAGAAAACAAGAAACTCCTTATTTTATTCTGAGAGTTGGGGATTATAGAGTAATTTTAGATATAAGGCAGGATAAAAATACTATCTTTGTGGTTGAATTAGGGCATAGAAAGAAAATTTATGAAGAGTGATGTCAGGAAATCCTACTCGCTAACGATTTATTTGTTTTGGTTTTTGTTCTGAAAAAAAAAGAAAAACTAATCTTATTTGAAGATTTCGAATATTATGATAGGATTTATAAGAAAGAATAATATTACTCGCCTATGGCTTTATTTTAGAATACATCCTAATAACTTCATTTTTCTTTAAACCACCAATAGCAATTGGTTTATTATTTTTTATGTACACAAAATAATCCCTTTTCTTACTTTTTTGTTTCAATTTTTCAGGAATTGCTCCTCTTTTTATTTTTTAATGCATTCATTTACAATTTTGCTACAAGTCTCTGCATCTTTTTCTCTAAATTTTCTTATCATTTTTACTTTTCTCTAACTAATTTCCATGTTTCAAATAAAACTAAGCCAGGTAGAGAAGCTAGCAAAACATAAAACCACTCCTTAAGAGATAAAGGAACAATACTAAATAGGGGGGCAAGAGGAGTGTAAATCAAAACTACTTGGAGTAGAATTATAGCAAAAAAAGCATAAACTATCCACTTATTGCTAAATAAACCTATTCTCTTTAAACTTTTTTTGCTTCTACAAACAAAAACAAATAAAGCTTCAAAACCTATAACAGTAAACATTACCATTGTTCTTGTTTTTTCTACAGGCAAGTTAGATAAACTATAATGGAAAACAAATAACTCAGCAATTAAAGCAATAATAGAAGCGATAAGGATAAACCAAAATATACCTGTTAGGATAGATTTTTCTTTTCTCGGCTTACTTTCCATAACTTCTTCGCCTTTTTCTTTTGTTAATGCGAGAGCTGGAAGGCTGTCTGTAATTAAATTAATCCATAAAATTTGTAAAGGTAAAAGAGGAAGAGGTAATCTTCTTATGATGGAATAAGCTATCAAAAATATTTCAACAAAATTGCAAGCCAATAAAAATTTTGTAGCTTTTTTACTATTATCATAAACTGTTCTGCCTTCTTCTACTGCCTTGACAATGCTTGCGAAATTATCATCCAGCAAAATCATATCGCTAACCTCTCTTGCTACGTCAGAACCTCTTTTTCCCATAGATATTCCAATATCAGCTTTTTTCAAAGCTAAAACATCATTGACTCCATCACCAGTTATAGCAATTTCTTCCCCCTTTTTCTTAAGAATATTAACTATTCTTAATTTTTGTTTTGGACTTATTCTAGCAAATATTCCTATATCTTCAATTTCTTTTTTTAAATCAGAATCTGACATTTTCTCTAATTCTTGCCCTGTAATTGTTTTTCCTTTAATACCAATCTCTTTTGCTATAGTCTTGGCTGTTAATGCTGAATCTCCTGTTATCATCTTTATTTTAATTCCTGCTTTTTTACACAGTTTTATTGCCTCTTTTACTTCTTTTCTTGGAGGGTCTAATAAAGCAATAAAACCAAGAAAAATAAGGTTTTCTTCCTTTATTTCTTCTGGAACTTTAACAAATTTGAAAGCAAAAGCTAAAACTCTGTAGCCTTTATTTTCAAGAGATTCTGCTATTTTTTTAAGTTGTTTTTTTCTTTTGTTTTTTATATTTATTATTGTCCCTTCTCTTAGTTCCTGAGAACTTTTGTTAATTATCACATCTGATGCTCCCTTACTATACAAGATTTGCCTTCTTTCTCCTTTCCTTAAAATAGACATCATCATCCTCTCTGATGTAAAGCTTATTTCTTTTATTCTTGGCTCTCTTTCTGTCAGCAATTTTCTATTCACACCTAAATCTAAAGCTGACAAAACTAAAGCAGATTCTGTAGGGTCGCCATAAATTACATAACCTTTTCCTTTTTCTTTTTCCTCAAATCTCGCGTTACTTGCCAAAACACTTATTTTTAATAATTGTAAAAGTTCTTTTTCTTTCTCAAGGTTTATTTTTTTATTTTTGTATGTGATTGAGTTGTCTTGTTTTTTATAAAATTTATTTCCCACAAAAATTTCTCTTACTGTCATTTTTTCCTCGGTTATGGTTCCTGTTTTATCACTACATATTATTGTAACACTTCCAAGAGTTTCAGCTGCTGGCAACCTCCTTATGATAACGTTTTTTCTTGCCATATTGTTAGTAGCAAAAGCCAGACTTATAGTGATTATAGCTGGTAAGCCTTCGGGAATAGCGGAAACTGCCAATGCTACAGAAGTAAGAAACATTTCTATTGCATTTTGTTTTTCAAGTAGCCCTAAAACGAATATTAATACAGCAAGAAAAATTATGACAAGAGAAATTTGTTTTGCAAATTTATCAAGTTTTTTTTGCATAGGTGTTTCTGGTAATTGAATGATTTGCAACATCCCTGCAATTTTACCAAATTCTGTAGACATTCCAGTAGCTACTACTATAGCTTTACAATTGCCTTTCACTACGCTTGTACCAGAAAACAGCATGTTTTTTCTTTCCGCCAGAATTGTTTTTTCCTTTAGCGGTTCTGTTATTTTTGTGATAGGCATACTCTCTCCTGTCAAAATTGCTTCATTTACTTCTAAATTTTCTGCCTCGAGAATTCTAGAATCAGCTATTAGTTTATCCCCTTCTTTTAACACTAAAATATCTCCTGGAACTACTTCCTCTGCTTTTATTTTTTTCAGCTTTCCTTCTCTAAATACCCTTGCTTCTGGTCTCATTAATTTTTTTAATTTTAATATTGACTTTTCTGCTTTATATTCCTGAATAAAGCCAAGAGTAGAATTAAGTAAAACAATAGCAAAAATTACACTAGCATCTACATAGTGTTTTATTATAAGAGAGACCAAAGTGGCAAGAATCAAGATGTAAATAAGGAAAGATTTGAATTGTTTAAAGAAAATTTTTACTGGATTTATTTTATATGTCTCTTTTATTATATTTTTCCCATATTTTTCTAATCTTAAAGCTGCTTCTCTCTCACTTAGCCCTTTGCTAGATGTTTTCAGTTGCCTTAATATTTCCTCTTTTTTTAATGCGTGCCAGTTTTGTTGTTGCATGTTTATAAGTAAGAAGAAGGATATAAAAAGATTTTTAAATTCTATTAAGCGTATATATATGCAAGTTGGATAGCTGAATTCGGAATCTAGCTCTTAAATGAGCAGACTTTGAAAATAACAAAGTCAGATTCTGAGGAAGGTCCATACACCCTGCTGTCTTATTTCGCGAATGGAATGAGCAGCAGAAGTAGCGAGTCTCGAAAGAGACCTGCCGCGAGGTTAGAGCTCTGCCACAGAAACGACACAGCTTTTCCAGAGCAATGAAATCGTGGATGGAGCTTAGAAGGAAAAGATTTGATGAAACGCCGAGAAATCGGGGCGCAAATCAGCGTCGGCATCTTCGCTGGTGCAAGGCTTTAAGCTGCATAGACGAATGTCAGCACGTTCCATTTCTTCTTCGTGAAGAAGGAACGACAAAATGTGGCCTATTTCCAACTTGCCTTTTTTTCTAAAAGATTATCTAAATTTTACATACTTCTTGTTTTATAAAATAAAGTTCTTAAAAACATTTTTAAATTGAAAAAACCTAAATTAAAAATGGGAGCGTAGCTCAGTGGGAGAGCACATGACTGAAGATCATGGCGTCGGGAGTTCGATTCTCCCCGCTCCCATCATCACAAAACATTTAAAAATAACAAAGATTAAGTAAAATATAAGAAAAAGAGGAAAAATGTTAAGAAAAAAAGGTGCATTAGAGTTGAGTGTAGGGACTATAGTTGTGATAGTCTTGGCTGTGACTATGCTTATTTTAGGTATGGTTTTAGTTAGGAGTATAATGTGTAGCGCTGTTGGTTTGACTGGTGAAATAAACACAAAAATTAAAGGTGAAATAAACAAGCTATTCCAATCTACAGCTGGAGAAGTAGTTTGTATAGGTTCTGGAGAGGAGCCAATAACAATAGTTCCAGGAAAAATAAATATTATTTATTGTGCAATTAAGGCTCCCCAAGAAGCTGAGTATAATATTAAAGTTAAAAGTATAAGCGGGAATATACTGGCTAATAGAGAACTTGAAAAATGGGTTGTTGGGGATGATTTCTGGAAAGGAAGAATAGCTCCTGGAGATGAAATTCCTAAAAAAACTTTGAGATTGCAAGTTCCAGAAGAAGCACCTCATGATTTGGTTACAGTTTCTGTAGAAATATATAGGGAGGGGAACTTAATTTCTACACAACAACTTGATTTTGAAATTAAAAGAATAGGTTTTTTCAGAGCAGCTGTTTGTTAATTAAGTTAGTTTTTTATATTCTCTTTTTCTCTTTTTTATATGAAAAATACTGATTTACATACCCATAGTTATTATTCTGACGGACAGATTTCTCCCACAGAGTTAGTTAGATTAGCTAAAAAAAGAGGGATTAAAAATTTGGCTTTAACTGACCATGATTCAGTTAAGGGGGTCAAAGAAGCAATAAATGAGGGGAAAAAAGTAGGGGTTAGAATTATTCCAGGAGTTGAGATTAGAGCAGATAAGGGAGAAGTTTTAGGTTATTTTATTAATATTAAGAATAAAGAATTGAATAAGATATTAAAAATAAAAAGAAAAAGAGTTCAGGAAGGAGTAAAAGATTGGTGTAGGAAATTAGAGGAGGCAGGTTATAATATAAGTTTTAAAGAAATTCAGGAAAAATTTCCTAAATCTAAAAATAATATAAATGAGTTCTATCCCCTTTACTTGCTTCATAAAAAAGGTTATGGTAAAATGTTAGAAATTCCTAAGAAATTAGAAAAAGAAGGGATAAAGAAAAGGGAGATAAAAGAAATTTCAATTGTCAAAGCTATAAAATTGGTAAAAAAAGCAGGAGGAGTTCCTGTTTTGGCGCATCCTTGGATTGGGGAAGATGTGTTAAAAGAAAAGAATTTTAAGAAATATGTAAGGGCAGGATTAGTAGGGATAGAGTTAAATAATGGAGACAGAAGTCCATTAAGAAAGAGGAAACATATTAAGAAAATTAGGAGATTAGCAAAAAAATATAAACTAATTTTAACTAGTGGTAGTGATTATCACGGCTTGAAAATTGTTAGACAAATGCCAGGCAATCATGAATTAGGGAAGAACAATTGTGATGAAAAAATTGTTGAGAAATTGGAGGAGTCAAGAAAATGAAAAGTAAATTAAAACTCTACAATACCCTAACAAGAAAAAAACAAGAATTTAAGCCTCTTCATGATAAGAAAGTAGGAATATATAGTTGTGGTCCTACAGTATATTGGTATCAGCATATTGGAAATTTAAGGACTTATATTTTTTCTGATATATTAAAGAGGGTTTTGACTTATAATGGATATAAAGTTAAACATGTGATGAATGTAACTGATGTTGGGCATCTAACTAGTGATGCTGATGAAGGAGAAGACAAAGTAGAAAAGGCAGCGAAAAGAGAACATAAAAATGCAAGTGAAATAGCTAATTTTTATTGGAAGATTTTTAAGCAAGATTTTGAAAAGTTAAATATTATAGAGCCTAATATCTGGTGTAAAGCTACAGAACATATAAAAGAGATGCAGGAGTTAATAAAAAAATTAATAGATAAGGGCTATACTTATGAAACTTCTGACGGTATTTATTTTGATACAAGTAAGTTAAAAGATTATGGTAAATTAGCTAGGTTAAGGATAGAAAAGTTAAAGGCGGGAAAAAGGGTGGCGATGAAGGAAAAGAGAAATAAAACAGATTTTGTTTTATGGAAATTTTCTAAGCTGGGAGAAAAGAGACAGCAAGAATGGAATTTTCTTGGCAGGAAAGGTTTTCCCGGCTGGCATATTGAGTGTTCAGCAATGTCTATGAAATATTTAGGAGAGCAATTTGATATACATACAGGAGGGACAGACCACATCCCTGTACATCATACTAATGAAATTGCTCAATCAGAGGCTGCAACAGGAAAAATTCCTGCTAAATTTTGGATGCATGGAGCTTTTTTAACTTTTAAAGGAGAGAAAGTAAGTAAAAGTAAGGGTGGACTATATACTCTTGCTGAACTTGAGAAAAAAGGTTTTTCATCTTTAGCATATAGATATTTTTGTTTAACTGCTCATTATAGAAGCCAGTTAGAATTTTCTTTAGAAAATTTGAAAAATGCTCAAAATTCTTATGAAAGGCTAAAGAATATTATAGCTGAAATAAAAGATGATAAAAAAATTAATAAAAATTATTTAGAAAAATTTGAGAAAGCTATAAATAATGACTTAGACATGCCTTTTGCCATCTCTATATTATGGGAATTAGTTAGAGATAAAAATGTGGAGGGAAAATTGAGGACAATAAAAGAGATGGATAAAATTTTTGGTTTATATTTATTGGAAAAAGAAAAAATTAAAGTTTCAACAGAAATAAAAAAGTTGATAGGGAAGAGAGAGAAATTGAGAAAAGAGAAAAAATGGAAGGAGGCAGATGAGATAAGGGAAAAGATTAAAAGTCTTGGCTTTTATATAAATGACACTAAAGAAGGGCCGAAATTAGAAAGATTAAAATGAAATTTGAAAAAGAAAATGTACGGCCAATTTTAATTTATCTTGTTTTTATAGCTATAATTTTAGGAGTTGTTGGAGTATTTATCATGCAAAAAGATTTTAGTGGACAGGCAGTGAAAAGTTTACATATTTATAGTATTAAAGAGATAAGAGAACATAATAGCGAGGAAGATTGCTGGATTTATTTTTATAGGAATGTATACGATATAACTTTGTTCTTACAAATTTATCCTGAAGATTTAAATAAGAATTGTGGCAGGGAACTTGATTTTGCTGATGAAAATTTGCTCAAGTCTTTAGAACAGTATCAGATTGGTTTTGTGGAGTAAAGAATGAAAACAAAAGATATCATACTTGGAATTATAATATCTATAGTATTTTTACTTTTTTCAGTTTATGGAACTAAACTTATTTATGAACAACCAAAATATGATGATTTCTGTGTTATAAAAGAGCCACATGTTCCATTAGATAAGGGGGAGAAGTATGAAGAATGGCAGAATTGGCAAGAACAATGCATGGAAAATTATGAAGACGCAAGAGAAAAATACAGCCAAAACTTGTTTTTAATTAGTTTAGTATTTAGTTTAATTATTATTGTTATTTCTGTTTTAGCTATTAAAGTTGAAAGTGTATATGGCGGGTTAATGTTGGGAAGTTTAATGTTTATTATTTATGGAACTGGAAGCTATTGGCGTTATATGGACAATCTATTAAGATTTTTAATATTGGGTGTAAGTTTGGCAGTATTAATTTGGTTAGGGTTCTGGTTGTCAAAAAGAAAGATTTAATAATATTTATTTTTTAAGTAGAGTATGAAAAGAAAAAGAGGTTTAGAGTTTGTAAATTTAAAGTACAGGCCAAAAAAAACAGATTTAATTTGTTTGTTTAAAGTTGAACCAGCAAGAGGTTTAAGTTTGAAACAAGTTGCAAATACCATTGCTTTAGAAAGTTCAGTTGGAACATGGACAGAGGTTCCTGAAAAAGATTATGTAAAGGAATTGAGAGCTAGAGTTTTTTCTATTTCTGCAAAAACAGGAAAAGTAAAAATAGCCTACCCCTCTAAACTTTTTGAGGATGGAAATGTTCCTAACATCTTATCGAGTATAGCTGGGAATATTTTTGGCATGAAAGCTGTCAGGAGTTTAAGATTAGAGGATATTTCTATTCCAAAAAAAATTTTAAGAAGCTTTGCTGGACCAAAATTTGGAATTAAAGGGGTAAGAAAAATGTTGAAAATAAAAAAGAGACCCTTGCTCGGCACTATTATTAAACCTAAGCTTGGTTTAAAAACAATAGATCATGCTGAAGTTGCATATGAAGCTTGGTTAGGAGGTTGTGATTTAGTAAAAGATGATGAAAATCTGGCAAGTCAGAAATTTAATGTTTTTGAAGAAAGATTAGCAAGAACTTTGGAGAAGAGGAATCGAGCCGAGGAAGAAACTGGCGAGAAAAAAGCTTATCTTATTAATATAACAGCAGAAACAAAGGAGATGTTAAAAAGAGCGCAACTTGTAGAAGATTTAGGTGGAAGATATGTTATGATAGATATAGTAACAGCTGGTTTTTCAGCCTTACAAACATTGAGAGAGCAAGGATTTAAATTAGCTATACATGCGCATAGAGCAATGCACGCTGCTTTTACAAGAAATAAAAAACACGGAATTGGTATGATGGTTTTAGCTGATATAGCAAGATTAATAGGAGTTGATCAGTTACATATAGGAACTGTTGTAGGAAAATTAGAGGGAACTTTGGAAGAGGTAAGTGAGATTAGCGAAGAGATAGAAAAGAAGGTGGTTAAGGAAACTAAGATTAGATTAAGTCAAAATTGGGGTAAGATTAAGCCTGTTTTAGCTGTATCTTCTGGAGGCTTACATCCAGGACATGTCCCTTATCTTATCAAGCATCTGGGTAGAGATTTGGTTATTCAAATGGGTGGAGGATTGCATGGACATCCATCTGGAACCATCGCTGGAGCTAAAGCAGCAAGACAGGCAGTCGAAGCAGTTATGAAGGGGATAAGTTTAAAAGAGTATTCTGGAGAACACAAAGAATTAAAACAAGCCTTGGATTTGTGGGGAAATGTTAAGAGAAATTAAAAAAACTTATCAAAAATATAGATGGTTTGTAACATCTAGCGGCAAACTTGTAGTTGGAGGAAAATCATCTGAACAGAACGAATTATTAGTTAAAAAAATTTTAAAGTCTAAAAGAGATTTGGTAATGATGCATACCTCTTTGCCTTCTTCACCTTTTACTGTAATTTTAGCTAATCTAAACAAAATTACAAAAGAGGATTTAGAAGAAACAGCTATTTTTACTGCTTGCTTTTCTCAGCAATGGAAAAAAAAGAAAAAGAAAGTTAGGGTAGATATGTTTACGTCTAAACAAGTAGATAAAAGGAAAAAAATGAAAATAGGCACTTTTGGAGTTTATGGTAAAATAAGTGGGAAAGAAGTTAAATTAAAACTAATTCTATGTTTTCAAAAAGGTATTTTAAGGGCAGTTCCATTAAAATCATTTAATAAAACTTATACAAAAATGAAAATTCCAAGAATAATTTTAGAGCCAGGTAAAATTGGAAAGAAAGAAGCTGCCTTAAAAATAAAAGATATTCTAGAAAATGATAAAATAAAGGTTAAAATAGAAGAAATAGAACAGGCTATACCTTCTGGAGGTTTTAAAATATTAAGATGAAAAATTTAAGATTTTTGCCTCATTAAATTTCAGGGAAATTTAAGATGAAAAAATTTCAATCTTCAATACAGGTAGGTAAGAACGGCTTAACTCCTGGATGTATCGAATGTATAAAAAACTCATTCAAAACAAGAGAAAATGTTAAAGTGAGAATTTTAAAATCAGCGGGTCATGACAAAGAAAAAGTGAAGATGATAGCCAATGAAATTGTAGAAAATTTAGGGAATAATTATACATATAGAATTGTTGGGTTCACTATTTTTGTTAAAAAGTGGAGGCGGGCAGTTCGGCGAAGGTAATTTAAACTAAAATTGATGGGACGAATTGGGAGGAAAGCAAAAAGATAAATTTTTAAAAGCTGTTTCTCATCAAATTCTATTGTTTAAAATGGCAACCATATATGAAGTTCCGGCTGACAAATTGAATGAGATTTTAGCTGAGGCTTTGAAAAAAACGGAAGAATTTAAAATGCCAGAATGGGCGTCTTTTGTTAAAACCTCTGTAGCCAGGGCAAGACCACCTCAAGAAAGAGATTGGTGGTATAAAAGAGTTGCCTCTATTTTGAGACAGATTTATATTAGGGGTATAGTAGGAGTAAATAGGCTAAGATTAAGGTATGGTGGTAAAAAGAATAGGGGGGCAAAACCAGAAGAATTTAGAAAAGGAGGGGGTAAAATTGTAAGAACAATATTGCGACAAGCAGAAAAAGCAGGTTTTGTTGAAAAAGTTGAAGGTAAGAAAAAAGGAAGACAATTGACTAAAAAAGGGTTAGAATTTATTAATAAAATTGCTGAAAAAATAAAAGGAGAAGGAAAAAGTTAGGAAAATGATAAAAAAGACAAAGAAAAAGTTAACTCAAAAAAAAATTAAATTATCAAAGCAAGGAAAGAGAACAAAATGGGCTCCTTTTTGGACTGTTTTGAAAAAATTCGGTGTGGGGAAGAGAGTTCATCCAAGTAGGATGACTCGCATTAGGCGTTCATGGACGAGGACAAAATTAAAAATCAAACCAAGAAGAATAAAGAAAAGACATCTAGGTTAAAAATGGTAGAAGATAAAAAACAAAAAGAAAAAAAAGTTGAAGAGAAAAAAGAAGAAATAGGAATAAAAGAAGGGGAAAGTAAAGAGTATATTGTTCCATTAAGAAAGAAATTTTTGAAAACTCCAAGATATAAGAGAGTTCCTAGAGCTATCAAAACTCTGAAAAAGTTTATAGCTAGACATATGAAGATTAGAGATGGAGATATGAAAAAAATCAAAATAAACAAATATCTTAATGAAGAGATGTGGTTTAAAGGAATAAAAAATCCTCCAAACAAAATCAAAGTTAAGGTTAGGAAAGATGGAGAAAATGTTATTGTAGAATTAGCTGAGTTGTCAGAAAAATCAAAGTGGAAGAAACTAAAGGAGGAAAAAGTAAAAGAAGAGGCAAAGAAAAAGAAGAAAGATATAGAGGCTGAAAAGAAGGCAAAAGAGGAGGCAAAAAAGAAAGCTGAAGAAGAAAAGAAAGAAGAAGAAAAAGAGAAGGAAAAGGCAACAATGGAGGCTGGATTAAAAGAAGCTGGAAAAAAAGCTAAAGAAATAAGGCATGAGGTTAAAGAAAAGAAAGTTAAACATCAGGTTAGAAAAGCTTTAGAAAAATAAAAATTTTATTTTTTTCAAATAAACTCTTAATCAAATAAGCGATAATAAATACAGGGATTAAAACATTTCTTGCTATTAATAAAAATTCTTCGGGGTCCCACCATCTACAGCCAAGTGGAAAACACCTAACTATAAAAGCAACAAAAAGATATATGAATAAGCCTGTTCCTAGCGAGATAATAATTTTATTTTTATTTGGTTTAATGTCCATTACAATATTTGTATTTTAACTTATATAAATTTTTAGATAAATCCTGAATTATCTCCGGAGAAGAAAACATTATAAATAAAATATTCTTGATTATCAAATGAAAAGTTTTAGCACTAAAAAAGAAGTTTTTGAATATATAAAAAAGAAATTTAAAAAAGAAAGTAAATTAATATTAGTTAGAGGTTCTACTGCAATAAAATCTGTTAAAAAATTCTCTGATTTTGATATAGAGATTTGGGGAAGTAAATTGAGAAAACCATATTATGAAATTTCATTCTTAAAA
Source organism: Candidatus Pacearchaeota archaeon (assembly GCA_017609285.1). Classification (GTDB taxonomy): domain Archaea; phylum Nanobdellota; class Nanobdellia; order Pacearchaeales; family GW2011-AR1; genus JAFCEE01. Next base: position 17,182 of record JAFCEE010000001.1, read on the forward strand.
GAAAAACCAATATTAATTTCAGCATATTATTATAAATATAAAAAAGGAAAAGAAGTTCCAAAACCTAAAAATGTGAGAATACTTTTTGGTAAGTATAATAAAGAAGCTGATAAAAGTTTTAATAACCCAAAACACTTTGCAAAAAACAAATATTCCCAAAAAGAAAAAATAAAAAGAGAATGCCAACTAATTGTAGATTTCTTTTTCAAATATTTAAGGACAAACAAGAAAAGATACATACAATTTATTCAAAAAAGAATTTAATCTCTGTAGTTTTAATGAAAAATATAAAAAGCTCTTTTAATTTTTTAATGCGATAAAATGCAGGAAAAATCAATTTCGGAGTTATTGGAATTTGGAATTTTAAATATAGATAAACCTTCTGGTCCCACATCATTCCAGGTAGATGAATTTGTTAAGAAGAAGTTGGGTTTGAGAAAAGTAAGCCATTTTGGTACGCTAGACCCAAAAGTTACTGGTGTTTTGCCTCTTGCCCTAAATCGTGCGTGTAAACTTTTAAGATGGTTTATGTCAAAAGAGAAGAGATATGTTGGAATAATGAAGTTGCATAAAGATATTACAAAAACTGAATTAGAAAAAGAAATGAAAAAATTTGTTGGTAAAATTAAACAATTGCCTCCAGTTAAATCAAGAGTCAAAAGAGAAGAAAGGGTAAGAAAGGTGTATTTTTGGAAAATTTTAGAATATGACAAGAAAAGGAAAGAGGTTTTATTTGAAGTTGAAGTAGAAGCGGGAACTTATATCAGGAAATTAATTCATGACCTTGGTTTAAAAATAGGAGGAGCTCATATGTTGGAGTTGAGGAGGACTAAAGCAGGAATTTTTTCTGAAGATGATAAGAATTTTGTGAATTTATACGATTTTGAAAAAGCAGTAGAAGAGTACAAGAAAGGCAGAGAAGAGGGGCTGAAAAAAATTATTATTCCAGCTGAAATGGCAATTAAAAAGATTCTTCCTGTTTTAAAGATTAAAGAAAATAATTTAAAACAGATATTAACCGGAAAGCCTATTTCTGAAGAAAATTTAGCTGAGGAAATTAAAGTTAAGGAAGGAAATGTAGCTATATTCTCTAGTAAAAGATTTGTGGGAGTATATAGAAGAGTTAATGGAGACAAGATTATTTTAAGACCTGAATTTGTGTTTAATTAAATTATTAATGCTTTAAGATGTTAGAGATAGTAAGATTTGAATCATATGAGAAAAGCATCCCAAAATTATTGGATAAAATCAGATTTAAGGAGCTGTTAAAGAAAAATAAAAAGAAAATAATCTTAAAGCCGAATTTAAAAAACCACCTACAATAATAGGTGTAAAATAAGATGGTTAAATATAAAAATACTCTCCTTGTAACTTTAATATGAAAAAAGCAGTAAGAGTTTATTTTTTTGGTACCGTACAGGGGGTTTTTTTCAGAGCTTTTATTAAAGAGAAGGCTGATAAATTAGGAGTAAAAGGTTATGTCAGAAATAAAGAAGATGGTTCTTTAGAAGCGTGGTTTGAAGGCAATAGTAGGGATGTAAATAAAATGATAGAGGTATGTAAAAAAGGACCCCGGCATGCTATAATTAAAAGATTAGACATAGTTGATGAGTACATACAAGGAATGAAAGATTTTAAAATAATAAGATTTTAGTAAAGTAATAAAAATTTTTAAAAAAGGAAGATGGGTAGAGAAAAAGAAATAATTAAAGAAAGATTAAGAAAAATAGAGGAATTAAAAAAGTTAGGGGTTAATCCTTATTCTTATTCTTATGCTAAGGAACAGAATGTAAAAGGGTTACAAGAAAGATACAAGAAACTTAAGGCAGGAGAGAGAACAAAAACAAAAGTGAAAGTAGCTGGCAGAGTAATGGTAATAAGAGATATGGGCAAGCTAATTTTTGCCGATTTAAGAGATGAAAGTGAGAAGATACAATTGCAGTTACAAGAGGATATTGTAGGAAAAAAACAAATAAAATTTTTTAAGAAATTTATTGACGCTGGTGATTTTATTGGTGTTGAAGGAAAGATAATAAAGACAAAAAGAGGAGAACTTACAATTTTAGTTTCTAAATTAGAATTGCTGACAAAATCTTTATTGCCATTGCCTGAAAAATGGCACGGCTTAGTTGATAAAGAAGAAAGATATAGGAAAAGATATCTTGATTTAATAATGAATCCTGAAGTTAAGGAGGTTTTCATGATTAGAGGAAAAATTCTTGAAGCTATAAGAGAATTTATGGACAAAAATAACTTTGTTGAGATTGAAACTCCTTTACTTCAACCAGTTTACGGAGGAGCTACAGCAAAGCCATTTAAGACACATTGTGATGCTTATAATTCAGATTTATATTTGAGTATAGCCCCAGAGCTTTATCTGAAAAAAGCATTGGTGGGAGGTTTTAGTAGAGTTTATGAGATAACTAAAAAATTTAGGAATGAAGGGGTTGACAGGCAGCACAATCCAGAACATATGACAATTGAGTGGTATCAGGGATATGCAGATTATAATGATGGAATGAAAATGTTTGAGGAGTTGATTAAATATATAGCTAAAAAATTATTTGGAAAGTTGGTTTTTGAGTATCAGGGGGAGAAAATTGATTTGAGAAAATGGAAAAAAATTTCCCTAATTCAGGCAATTAAAAAATATTTAGGGGTTGATGTGGAAAAGGTAAAGACAGATGAAGAAGCTAGAAAAATAGCTAAAAAACAAGGTATAAATCATGAAGGCATAACAAGAGCAAATCTGCCTGATGAATTAATGAAATTATTTAGAGGGAAACTTATTCAGCCAACCTTTTTAATAGATTATCCGATTGAACTTGCTCCATTAGCTAAGCCAAAGAGAGGTGATCCTTCAAAAGCAGAAATATTTCAACCATTTATTGGGGGGCTTGAATTGGCTAGAGCTTATTCTGAATTAAATGACCCTTTTCTTCAAAAAAAGCATTTTGAAGAGCAAGAAGAAGAAAGGAAGAGAGGAAACAAAGAAGCTATGCCTACAGATAGGGATTTTGTTGAAGCATTAAAATATGGCATGCCTCCTGCCTGTGGTGTTGGAATTGGAATTGAAAGGCTAGTTATGTTATTTACTAATCAGTCCAGTATAAGAGACGTTATATTGTTTCCGTTTATGAAACCTCAAAAATCTAAAATTTCGGAGGAAAAATGACAAACCTAATTATAAAAAGCAACATTAAGAAAGTTGTGAAAGAAATTGATAAAGAAGAGAATGTCCCTAATGTTGCAGGAGATGTGGCTGAAGAATTGAATAAGAAGGTTATAGAGATTTTGGAGAAAGCTGTCGATAGGGCAAAGAAAAATCAAAGAAGAACTTTATATGCAAGGGATTTGTGATAGTAGATATTAAAAATTAGTTAATGATAGGAAAAGATCCTAAAAATTCTCATTATTATCTTTAATTTTAATTAACTTAAGATTTAAAAATCTATTTCTGTTTTCTTTATTATGGGTAATAAAGAAAATCAAGATTTTCTAACTTGACATTTTAGGGGGGAAAATGTCAAATAAAGAAAAGGGTAGCAAAGCTGAAAGAGAACTTTATCAGATGTTTATAGAGAATGGTTACCGTGCTGTAAGAGTAGCTGGTTCAGGAATGGCTGAAAATACTTCTTGTGACCTGATAGCTGGAAAAAAAGGCAAGAAGTTTTCTATCGAAGTTAAGTCAAGTAAAAAGCCAGCAAAATATATTGATAAAAAACAAATTGAAGAATTTTTAATTTTTTCAGAAATATTTGGTTTGAAGCCAATTGTGGCAGTTAGGTTTAATAGACATGGGTGGTTTTTTTTAAAGCCAAAACATCTAGAAGACTCTGGCAAGTTTTGGAAAATTTCTTTAGATAAGGCAAGAAAAAAAGGAAAAAGGTTTGGGCAGATGTTTGGATAATTAGGCAGAAATTTTCTCTCTTGAAATTTGTGAAGGAATATACCATTCTGAATTGAGAAGATAATGCCCTTTATCTTTTTGTAAAACCCCACATTCAACCATATTTTCCAATACTTCTTTAACGTTATTTTCTTTTCTTCTATATCTTTTCCAGAACATTTCAAAAGAAAAACAATGCTTTCATAAGTGAGATAGTTTCCTTCATCTGCCAGTGTAGAGAAAATACTAAAAACCGAATTTTCTAAATCACTTATGGAATTTGGACTATAAACTATCCTATGTATAGGTTTGGGACTTTTAAAAATTTTATCAAAATAAAAATTTTATTTGAATATAAAAGACAGCAGTTAAGTTTATAATTTCTTGGTTCTTTATGAAGATATGAAGTATAATTATAAAGCAAAAGAGATAGTTTTGAATAGAGAACTAAGCAATCTTGATAAGCTTGTTTTAAATTTCATAAAGATTTTAGAAAAATATACAGATTATGTAATTGTTTCAGATTATGTTTCTATAATTTTAGGAAGAGCAAGAGCTACAGAGGATGTTGATGTTTTTATTGAAAAAATAGATAAAAGTAAATTCTTAAGTTTATATAAAGAATTGTAAGAAAAAGGGTTTTGGTGTATAAATGGAGAATCTGGAGATGAAGTTTTTAGTTATCTTGAAAATAAGATGGCAATTAGATTCGCGAGAAAAAATGAAGCTGTACCAAATTTTGAAATTAAGTTTCCAAAAACAAAATTAGATGAAGAAACATTTGAAGATTCAGTTACAGTTGTTTTAAAAAAGGGAATAATAAAGATATCTTCTTTAGAAAGACAGGTAGCTTTTAAAAGATATTTTCTAAAATCAGATAAGGATGTTGAAGATGCGATACATATTGAAGAGTTATTTAAAAATAAATTAGACTACGGAAAAATTAATAAATTAAAAGAGCGTATAGAGAGCAGGGAAAATGGATAAAAAATTTGATGAAAGCTCTAATGAATTGTGGTGTCCAGGAGCCTATATTAAAAAAATAATCCCTGAAGAAGTAGAAAAAATAAAGAAAACTTTAAATAAATCATATAAAGAAGATATGAAATTTAATTGTAAGAAATGTGGGAAGAAAATTTCTGCTCATAACAAGGATTGGCATGATAATCTATGTGATGATTGTTTTAATGAAACTTATTTTCCAGAAGAAGCTGAATCTAAGATTAAAAATAAAAAAATTTTTATGAAGCCTGGGAAAAATAATAAAGAAGATAGGATTAATTTTGTTAGGTTTTGGGTTAATTACATTAAAAGCCATAAAGATGAGGAATGGAGTAAACAGCAGAATGAAGTTATAAATGCTCAAATTAGAGAGTCTTGATTTTCAGTTAAATTTAAATCTTCCTTTTCATTCTTTTATACATGGAAAAAGAGATTAAGAGTATTTTTTGGGGGATGATAATAATTTTTGTTTTAATTATAAGTTACTTTTTTATTCCAGGTTTAGATAGTATAAGAAGAGAGGCATTCATTTTTGTTGCTATTTTAGGATTTATCTTATTAATTTTAGGAATAATTTTAATTTATAGAACTATAAAACTAAAGAAAAAAGGGAAAGAAAAATTATTTTTTATTTTAACAGGAATTTCTCCTGCAGGAATGGTTTTAGGAAGTATTTTGCATAATTTTTTTTATGCTTTAGGAATTATTTTTGAGGATAATATTCTTTTGAATAAATTTTTTGAAATTTTACACGTGACAAGTTTTTTATTATCATTAATTGTTTTTCCAGTATTATTTATAATTGGTGCAATAGGAATAATTTTAATCGAAAGGAAAAAATGAAACAAGCATTATTTTATAATAAAATTAGTGAGAAAGAGAAGACAGTTCAGTGTCAATTATGTCCTAGATTTTGTGTTTTAAAGCCTGGAGAACTTGGAAATTGTAAAGTAAGGAAAAATATTAATGGAAAACTTTATAGTTTAGTTTATGGTAGGCCCTGTTCTTTAGCCTTAGACCCAATTGAAAAAAAACCTCTCTACCACTTTTTACCTGGAGAAAGGGCTTTGAGTATCGCAACAGCAGGATGTAACTTGCATTGTAAACATTGTCAAAACTGGGAAATTAGTCAGTTTGGTCTTGATAAAGTTAAAAGTTTGGAGGTAAAGCCAGAAGAAGTAGTTAAGGAAGCTAAAAAAAATAAAGCTGAAATAATTTCTTATACATACACAGAACCAACTATTTTCTACGAGTATATGATAGATATTTGTAAATTGGTCAAAAAAGTAAAAAAACCCAAAATGAGAAATACAATTGTAAGTAATGGCTTCATAAATCCAGAGCCTTTAAAAGAATTATGTAAATATCTTGACGGAGCAAATATCGACTTAAAAAGTATAGATGATGAATTTTATAGGCATATATGTGGAGGGAGGGTTGAGCCTGTATTAAAAGCAATAAAAATAATGAAAGAAAAAGATATTTGGATTGAACTTACAAATTTGTTAATTCCAGGCTTGAATGACTCTACTGAACAAATAGAAAAACTTGTATGGTGGATTAAGAAAAATCTTGGTAGAGATGTACCATTACATTTTACAGCTTTTTATCCTACTTATAAGCTTTTGAATTTGCCATCTACTTCTCTTTCTACATTAAGAAAAGCAAGAAACATAGCTTTATCAAAAGGTTTACATTATGTCTATACTGGTAACTTGCCAGATGAAGAAGGTTCTAATACAAGATGTCCTAAATGTGGAAAGACTGTTATAAAAAGAAAGGGTTTTGAGGTTATAGAAAATAATTTAAAAAAAGGAAAATGTCCTGAATGTAATGAGAAAATTGCAGGTGTTTGGAGTTAGTCTGTTTAACTTGTTAATTTTAATTTTTTTTATTAATTTGGTTTTTGCTGTTAAGATAAATGAGGTTATGCCAAAAACCCCAGAATATGTTGAGATTTACAATGAAAATAGTGATATATTAAATTTAAGCAAGTGGAAAATAAAAGACAGTTCTAATTCAGAAGATTCAATAACCTGCTATAACATTCCAAACTGCTCACTTTTAACTAACTCAACTTATTTTTTAATAATTGGTAGAAATACTAATATAACTGAAATAACAAATAAAGAAATAACATATTTTTATGTTGAAACCAAAACAATAGCAGATAATTTAAATGATAATGGAGATAATCTCACTTTTTTCAATTCAACTTTTTCTACAAATTTTTTCTATAATATCACAGAGGTAAACAGAAGTTGGCAACTCTATAATGGTGCATGGCAAATATGTGAGCCAACTCCAGGTTTTGCAAATTTCTGTCAGGAGAAGAATCAGACAGATAATAATCAAAACCAAACCAATCAAACTTCTGAGATAATACAAAATTCAACAAAACCAGAAACCTCTCTTGAATTAGATTGTAAAGAAGAGATAAGAAACGGCGAAGAATTTAAAGTAAAAGTAAAAGTTTACAATTTAGGAGACGAAAGTTATGATGTTAAGGTATGGCTAAGTTTTGATAATAAAACAATTTCTGAAACTTATAATAAAAAAGAAAATGGGTGGAAGTCTAGTGGGTATTATATAAATAAAATTTTTTCTGGACCCGGAAATAAAACTGAAACTTTTGAGTTGAGGATAAAAGAAAAATATAGGGACATTTATGGAAACGCTAAAATAAAGGCTAGAATAAGAATTTCTGGAAATAATGAATATGTAGTTGAAGTTAGTTGGGATATTGAGGTTATAGAAAGTTTGGAGAAAAAAGAGATTAATCAAACAATAATAGAAGAAACCAACCAGACAACAATATCTCGCGAAAAGAAAAAAGAAGAGACAAGCATAATAAAATTAAATAATCCAAAAAATATAAAAATACAAGAAAATTATGGAATAGAAGTATATAAATCAAAAACACAGCTCATTAGAGAATATGCTATTTATGGTTTTGCTCTGTTTTGTGTTTTTGTTATTATTGTTTTGTTAATTAAAAAATTCTAAAAATTAAATTGAGAATTTAACTTAAAAGTATGATTTAGACTATAAAGCGAACCTTTATAAATAAATCAGTAGTAATAAAAAAATGACAGAAAGTGTAAGAGCAATATTGATATTAGAAATTTTGGGTAGGCCAGCAGGACATGTAAAGGAAATTCTTTCTAAAATAATAGAAAAATTAGAAAAGGAAAAAAATGTTCGTTTGTTAGATAAGAGAATAGCTGAGCCAAAAGAAATAGAGGGTCAAGAAAATATTTTTACTAGTTTTGCTGAAGTTGAGATAGAAACTAACTTACAAACATTAATGCTATTGATTTTTGCATATATGCCCTCCCATATAGACATAATTACACCAGAAGACTTAAGAATTAAGAATTCTGACCTGAATTTATTTTTAAATGAGTTAGCAAGAAAATTACACCGGTATGATGAATTGGCGAAGACATTAATGATGGAAAGACAAATTATAGCCAAGCAAATTCAAGAAGGAAAGCTAAAAATAGAGGGGGGTGAAAGAAAGAAGAGGATAAAGAAAGAGGAGAGTGGTGGAAAAAAGAAAACAAAGAAGTAAAAAGTTAAAAAAGAAAAAATCTAAGTTCTAGATAATCTTCCTCTAATTTCTTTTGGTTTAAATCTTTCTTCATATTTCTCTGCTTTTTCTTTTAAAATTTCTTTTTGTGTCTTTTTTCTTGTCCTTAGCTTTTTAAAGACAAAAAATCCTATTAAAGCTAAAATAAGTATAATAACAATTAAAGCTATTATTTTTCCTATTCCGGTTTCTTCTTTTTTGCATTTTCCAAGACAACATAGACCATCTATAGTTAACTTTGAAATACCCTCGCATTTTTCATCTTTTTCACAAAACAATCCACCTAATTCAGAACAAGTTTCTTCTTGTGTAATTTCAAATTCTTCAATTACCTCTTCGAGTTCTTCTTCATCTTCTAAAGTTATTATTGTTATAAAAGATTGAGCGGTATAATTTCCTGAATATGCGAACAATGTTCCATTGCAAATCCCTTCTTTATTTGAGTTGATGGTCAAATTTATTTTTTGTGATGTGCCTGCAGATAATTTGATTATTTTTTCAGGATTTATTGTTATTATATCTTTTAGATTTGTTGAGATTGAGAGATTGTTTATATCCTCCTGCCCTATGTTTAGGAGAGTAACTTCAAATTGAAAGTCTGAGTTTTTTAAAACTGTAAAATTTTTTAGAGCTTTAGAAAATCTTAAGTTATTTAAAGTTTTTAGTTCTTCAGAAATTTCAGTAGAAAATATAACAACAGGGATTTTATATGTTGTATCTTCAGCTGAAAAAGTTATGGTTGTTACAGTAAAATTTTTTATTCCAGAAATTGAAAAAGGTATTTTTTTAGTTTGTCCTACTCCAATTTCAATTTCTTTAGTTGAGTTTAAAAATTCTGTTCTAAGGTTTATAGATTTAATTTTACTTTCTACATTAATATCAAAGTTTTTATCAGTTATTATGAAACCTGGATTAATTGAAAATGGTGTAATATTACCAGAAACTGAAAAATTATATTTTAAGTCCTCTTGTACTTCTTGACCCACTTCTACATAGTGGGCGTTTTTTATAATTAAGGTATAATCCCTTTCTTTTTCTGGAAGTAGGGCATAAATATAATATGTATTTTGAATTTTGGTAAGGTCGTAAACTAAAGGAATATATAGTCTACCAGAATAAAACAGGATATCAGATGGTTTTAGAGGTTTGATAAAATTGCCTGAAATCTTTATTATTAAAGTTTCTCCTGGCTTATACTTCTCTTTAAGATTTGTTTCTATTGCTAAGACAAAAGGCAGAAATAAAAAAATAAGCAAAAACACCAGACTCTTTTTCATATTTTGATAAGAAAAAAGGCATTAATAAATTTTACTTTATTTGCTCATCTCTCTTAATTTCTTTAAAGTTTCTTCTAATTCTTGGTCTGTTTTTGTTCTTGCTGCAGGTCTTGTTGTTACCCTTGCTCCTGCTGCTGTTCTTGGTGGCATTCTTGTGGGAAACATTCTTCTTAAACCTGCTGGAGGAGCTGAAGGTGGAAATTTTGGATAAGTTTTTGTTACAGGTCCTTTTTTAAATCCGCCCTTAAATTTAAATAACAAAACTCTTAATTTGTTTCTGAATATTATTCCTAAAACAACTAATATGATTAAAATTATAAGGATATAAATCCACCAATAGCTTTTTTCTGGTTTTGGTTTTGGTCTGCAACAAACTTTTCCTATAGGACAACCAAGTGTTGTTTCTTCTTCCTCTTCCAAACATTCTGATCTGCAATAATAATTAGAATATTCTTCACACTCAGGAGTTTCTGAAATACAACTGCCAAGACAACACTCATCTGTGTCCAGAGCAGAAACTGTTGCTTCATCACAAATATAATCTTCTCCACACACCTCTCCTCCCAATTCCTCGCAAGTTTTTTCTACTGCCGGAGTGTCGCAACATACTTTTAAACCAGAACAATAGAAATTTGGCAAAACATTTCCTCCTGCTTCATCACACTCTCCTTGGGTAATACAATAATAATTATAGTCTTCACAATAATTTTCAGTTGGCAGAGTCACAATTGCTGCTTCTTTTGGCCAGCCAGCCCATAAGAGGAAGGCTGTATCTCTTATATTGCCATTATTCCAGCAGCCATCATTTCCTTGTGTATTTTCTAACCAGTCTTTAGCAAGAGATTCGGATTCAGAACTGGATAAGGCAAGTAAAGCAAGGGCAGTGTCATAATATTTTCCTTTTTCTCCTAAATCCCAATAGCCCTGTGTTGATTGTGAAAGTAGAATCTCGTTTAAATATTCTTCAAAATTTGTGGATATATATAGGAAAGAGGAAGGAAAGTATTTTTCATTATATTCAGATAATGCAACTAGATAAGGTATAAATTCAGATATGTCTTTACCTACAGATTGTAATGCTAAAACTGCCCAAAGAGACCCTTCATAATCACAAGAAGTTACGCCAAAACAATAGGAGCTGATTTTATGTTCTGTCTGTCCTCCTGCACTTGCAGATTGAACATCAGAAGAAATATACCATACTTGGCTTTGAGATTTTTTATATATCAGAGTAGAGATAAAGTCCCTATCACAAGAAATTGTAAAATTTTTATTTAAACATTCAGGTTTTACTTTTAACCAATAGTTATCATAAGCAAGAGAAAAACAATTTCCAAGATTTCCAGATATTTTTTTATCTTCAGATATAGAAATTGTTTTTGAAGCTGTATCATAACTTAAAGTACAGGTTCCTTGTCCAGTCATATCAATTTCTAAATACCATTCTAATTCAGAAGGATTTCTTTTCTTACTCAAAAGCCATTCTTCCTCATCAGTTGTATCTGCTCCAATATTATGTAAAGCTATTATTGCAAGAGAAGTTTCTTTAATGCTCCCAAAAGAATTATCTGTTTTTTGTTTGTCTAATAAGGTAGACTTACAATCTTTTTGAATCCCTGAATCATAAGCCATTGCAAGTAAAGAAAAGGCTAATTGCTCAACATTGCCATTTCCACAGTTGTTCCCTAATTTGTTTTTCAGACAAGAATATGCTTTTTCTTCTATTGTCTGTTCGGTCTGGTTCTGATTTTGTGCTGAGACAATTGTCAAAGCTAGCAATAAGGTCAGGAACAACACACCAATCTTTTTCATATTTGAATAAGAAAAAAGGCATTTAAATTCTTTTCGTATTTAAAAAAATTTAAATTAATTGGGAAGAAATTACATTTTTTGTGTATTTTGTTATCAGTACAAAGCTAAAAAACAAAGCTGATTTAGTAGAATATAAAGAAAGTTTTGGACCTAGTAAATTTTTCTTCTAGAGTTTATGTTAACTTAGAGTCTTTACTGGCATTTTGTTACATCATATTTCAAAACACTCACCCCTAAGCCTACAAGATTTACATTTATTAAAGTTAGATGGAAAAGGAGCATTTTTCATGTTGCGGATTTTGTCAGCTATTTCTAAAACTTTATTTTTTAATTCTTTGGTTATAAAAATTTCTTCTTCCTTTCTTTTTGTTTCTATTATTCCCCATTCTATTTTTTTTCCAAACTCTTCTTCTAAAAGTAAAGAATAAGCTGCTAATTGTATTTTATCAGACTCGTATATCTCACTTCGAGTTTTAATTTCATATGGCAAGATTTTATCAGAAACCATAATTCTGTCTACCCTTCCTTTTAGCCTTAACCTCTCTGAAATAATCTGAAATTCTGTTAAATATTTTGGTTTTAAATTTCTCCATAATTCCTTGCCTTTAAAACCCAAGTTTAAAGCGTTCTTAATTGAATCTGCTCTTATTAAAAGGTCTTTTTTTAGAAAACCAAGAGTTTGAGTTTCTAGAGTTAAAAGTTCTATTTTAAAAATCTTAAAGAGGTTCTCATAATTTCTTGAAATCTCTCTTATTATCTCATTAAGATAATTACGATAAGAGATTAGTATTTGTTCTTTAGTTATATTTTCTTTTATATTAGAAACTATCATGCTCTCGTTTTTGTTAAAAATATCAAAAACCTTATGTTTAAGAAAGCCAAGAATCATTGCTTTGGTAGGTGGCTCTTTAATTTTTTTAACTCTCTTCAAGAAAATTTTTCTTGGGCAGTATAGATATTCTGCTATTTCAGTTACGTTAATTATTTCTTTGCTCATTTTAATTCTTGTCTGGCTTTTTCTAGTTTATCTTTGACTAAAGATTTAACTTTTTCTGACAGTTTTGTATACGACCTTTCTAGTTTTGCTAGAACCTCTTTCTTATTTTTATATACATTTCTAAATAAACCATCAATATCATCAAAATGGGCTATAGCATCTGCGTCTGCTAAAATTTGAGCTTCTTTTGTCTTTCTTTTTCTATTTTGACTTCCTCTGTGTGAGAGAATGCATTGTTTAATTTGTTCTATTTTTTCTTCAGGGTAATTTAACTTTGTTAGCAATTCTTCTGCAATTTTTGAGCTAGAAATATGATGATTTTTATAATCTCCCCTTATGCTTCCTATATCATGTAACCATGCTGAAATTTCTGCTATTTCCTTATCTGCATTTTCTTTTTCAGCTAATTGAATGGCATATTTTACAACAGGAATAAAATGTTTTTCGTAAGACTCTTTATAATGAGCTTCTGGTTTTTCAAATTCTTCTTTTACAAATTCCTTAACTTTTTCTATTATTTCTTTGCTCATTTCTTAAATCTTGACTTCCTTACTGTGTAATTTACAGGATTTTTAATTTTCTCGCAAAGAGGGTCTGGCTCGCATACTCCAATGTCTTTATAATAGGTTTTGTCGCAATTTGGAGGCAAAACTTTTTTTTGCTTTTTATGCCATGTTATCTGGCTTTGAATATAACCCTGTCTTAAAGGTTTTTCATTTTTTTTGTTCCATTCTTTTATTCTGTTTTCAATTTCATCAAAATTTAAACCTAAAGACTTGAAATAGTTAAGCAAAATAAATAAAGCTCTTTTTTTACCATCTTTTAAACCTTTCAAGATATTTGATATGCAAGGAGGCATAATTATTTTACTTTTATCTATTTTGATTTCTTCATATACTCTTTTCTTATCTGGTTCTTTTTTCTTTTCTCTTGATTCATACCAATCTAAGGCTGAGATGAGTAACTCGCGAGCTTCTTCTTTCTCTGCCTCAGGATAAAAGTTTTTTATTTTAACTCTTAAAGGGTCAGCTAATTTAGGCTGGAAATTTTCTATTTCTTCCTCATCAAGAACTATACTGGCTAGACAGGTTTTTTCATGTAAAGAATAGGGTGCACGAAAAAGATGTCTGGATGAGACAAGTATAATGTCAGGTGCAACCTCCTTAGGAGCTTCAAAGTCTTTAATATAATTTTTCCTTTCGCCAGATAAAGCAGTTATTTCCTCAATTAGTTTTGATTTTATCATTTCTGTCAAATAGATAGAGATAATTCTAGGCCATTCAGGAAACATATCTTTTGTTTTTTCTTCCGTTAGAGAAGAAGGAAAGGCTTTCCATGGTACTATAATATGGAATCCTTTTCCTCCACTGAACTTCGCTCCGAAATTTTTAATGCCATGAAATTTTAAAGCCTCAATAATTAAAGAGCAAGCTATCTTGCTATAATCAAGATATTTTGAATCAATGTCTATCAATAAATCCCAGCCATCTCTCAGGTTGTTTAAATCTTCTTCTTTTAAATCTGTAGAAAGTTCAAGGGGATTAGACCATATTTCTTCTGAACAGTGGAAAGAAGTAGCTCCTTTTTTTACTTGTTGTGCGATGTCAGAAGGGTATTGTAAAGTATCTGGCCTTTTACCAAAGTTTTCTATATAACGCGGTATGGTCTCTCTCTTTTGACAAAATTTAAAAATAGCTTCTTGCACATCTTTTCTAGAGTAATATGTCCTTGCTATTTTTTTTACCCTCTTTTCCTTCTCCATATTCTTTTTTGCATAAGAGATTTTAAATAATTAGTGTTACTGTATCACAATAATGCTTTTAAATTTATACTTTATAGTATTAAGATGTTGCTGAAATTAGATAGTCCTAAATTGTTGAGTGATGTTGTTGGCATAATATCTGAGTTAGTTACTGAGGTCAGGATTAAAGTTAACCCTAATGGCCTGAGTGTAATAGCTATAGATCCTGCTAATGTTGCGTTAGTTTCTTTTTTGCTCCCTAAAACTGCGTTCTCTAATTTTGAAGTAAACAAAGAAGAGATTTTAGGAATAAATTTAGATTCTTTAAAAAATGTTTTGAGGAGGAGTAGTATTGGTAGCAATTTAGTTTTACAGACACAGGACACTAACTTAAGGATAGAGATTCATGATAAGATAAAAAGAGTCTTTAACTTAGCTTTAATTAATATAGAACAAGAAGAAAAGCAAATGCCTTCTCTTGAATTTACTTGTCAAATAGAGATGCCTTCTCTTGATTTATCTGAAGCAATAGAGGACTGTAGTGTGGTGGCTGACTCGTGCAGTTTTTCTGTACAAGAAGGAAAATTTATTATTGAAGCTAAGGGTTTACATTCTACAAAATCAGAATTTTCAGGAGATGAGGCCAAGATTTCTGGTGAAAAAGGTAAAGGGAAATATTCTTTGGAATATTTACAAAAGTTCATTAAAGCTTGTAAATTAACAGATAAAGCTATAATCAATTTTGCAGAGGATTATCCTTTAAAGCTAGAGTTTCCAGGGGGAAATTTTAATTTAGCTTTTGTTTTGGCTCCTAGAGTAGAAACTGAAGATTAAGTTCTTAGAAAAGTTTAAAAATGTGTATTCCTATTGATATTATTAATAATAAACATAATTGATTACATAATAATATAGGCAGGTATATACTTATGAATATCCATAAAAAGAGGATTTTGAATTTTATTAAAAGGAAGAAAGTTGTTACTAGCTCTGAAGTAGCTAAGCATTTAAAAATTTCTTGGAATACTGCTGAAAAATATTTGTTAGAGTTGATTATAGATGGAAAAGTGGATAAAATTAAGAAGGAGAGGGTTAATTTGTGGATGTTAAAATGAAAAGAAAAGGCCAAGTAACTGTTTTTATTATAGTGGCAGTAATGATAGTAGCGGCTATTGTTCTTTTTTTTCTTTTAAGGGGAAGGCAGGTAATAGAGATTTTTAAACCAACAATGTTAGAACCTCAAGGATATATAGAAAAATGCGTAAGAGATGCTACAAGCGAGGCTATATCTATAATGTTGCCCCAGGGAGGTTATATAACTCCTACAAACTACAAACTTTATGAGAATAATAAAGTAGCTTATTTATGTTATAATGAAAATTATTATGAATCTTGTATAAATCAGGAGCCAGTTTATATTAAACATTTAGAAAGTGAAATTAAAAAATATATTTCTCCTAAGGTAGCTGATTGTGTTTATAGTTTATCTGAGGAATTAAAAGATAGGGGCTATGTTGTTAATTATGATGATGCTGATATTGATGTTGATGTAGTCCCTGGAAAAGTTAAAGTTGAGGTTAATAATGACTTTGAGATGAGCAAAAATGAAGAACATAAAAAATATGATAGTTTTAAAGTTTTAAAAGTTTCTCCTTTATTTGAATTAGCTAATGTTGCTAAAGAAATTGTGAATCAGGAAGCAAAATATTGTAATTTTGAATATGTTGGTTTTATGTTGTTTTATCCTAGATATGATATTGATAAGAAAAGTGTTGGGGCTGGAGATACTGCTTCAAAAATTTATATTATTGGAGATAGAATTACTAATAAAAAACTTTACATAGCTGTAAGAAGTTGTGCAATTCCACCAGGATTTTAAAATGAAAAAAGGAAAAATACTAAGCAAAAAAGAAGGGATAAGTTATTTAGAAATTTTAATCTTAATTATCTATACTTTTGCTTTTTCATATATTGTTTATCAGCCAATGAAAAGTGTTTCTGCTCAAGAAAGTGATATAGTTTTATGGACTTGTAAAGAAACTAAAGATGAGTATGGAAGCAAGAAATGCCAGGAATATTTAAGTTCTGAGTGTAATGAGAAATGCAAGAGTGATTGTTTTCCTGGAACTCGTGATGAGTTTTCTGAATGTCAATTAGGATGTTGTATTGATTCTATTGGCAAATGTATGAGCAAGGTTCCAAAAGCTGAATGTATAGATAAGGGAGGGAAATGGGAAAATGATGCAAATTGTAATCCTGGAAAAATTCCTCAATGTAAATTAGGTTGTTGTGTTTTAAATAATAATGTTAAGCCTTTAGTTACTGAAAAAGAATGTAGGTATTATACTTCTGAAGCCGGAATTAATCTTGATTCTGGTTTTGATTTTAGGCAGGGAATGAATGAGCCAGAATGTCTTGCACTTGCTTTAACTCAAGCTAAAGGTGCTTGTGTTATTGGGGAAAGTTGTAGATTTGTTAGTGAACAAGAGTGTTATTCATTAACTAATAGTTTAGCTAATTTTCATAAAGATTGGTTATGTACTCATCCTGAATTAAATAATAGTTGTAACATGACTGAAGAAACAACTTGTGTAGATGGGAGAGATGGTGTCTATTTTGTAGATTCTTGTGGCAATATTGCTAATATTTATGATGCAAGTAAAGTAAATGATGTTAATTATTGGAAAGAAATTATTCCTGTTTCTGAATCTTGTGGTAGTAATGATGAAAAGGGCAATGCTAATTCTAAAACATGTGGTAATTGCAATAGGTTTTTAGGAAGTTCATGTAGTCTTGCTTCAGAAACAAGTCCAGAATATGGAAATTATATTTGTAAACCCTTAGATTGTCCTAATGCTCCTGATACTAAAGGAACCAAAGATAGGAAAAATGGAGAAAGTTGGTGTGTTTATGAGTCAGTTATTGGAGAAGGTAGAGATGTTGTAGGAAGTAGACATTATAGATATTCTTGTGTGGAAGGAGAAGTTAAAATAGAGCCCTGTGCTGATTTTAGAAATGAGATTTGTGTTGAATCTGAAGTTGGAATTGCCGAGGGAGGAAGTGAGACTTTTTCTACTGCAAGTTGTAGATTAAATAGATGGCAGGAATGTTTGAATTATAATAATGCTGAGGGAAATACAAGAAAAGAGAAAACTGAGAATATGAAAGCTGCCTGTTCTAAAAATGAAGATTGTTTTGTTAAGGAAATAAAAATTGATTCAAAATTTAGTTTTAGTGTTTGCGTTCCTAATTATCCTCCTGGTTTTGATTTATCTGGAGAAAGCAATGTGGGTAGTGACAAGGTAGCTGAGGAAATTTGCAATATGGCTGATAATAAGTGTACTGTAGTTTATGTTAAAGATTGGAAAGGTAGTTGGGATTGTAAAGTTAATTGTAATTGTGAGAAACCTGTTTTTACTAATCAAATGAATGAGTTTTGTTCAAGTTTAGGAGATTGTGGAGGTTATGTTAATGTTGAAGGAGAATTTACTGATGAGGGTTATGAAGTTAAAGGTAAGGCTCCTAAAAAACTTTCAAGCAAGATTTTAAATGAAATTTTAAGTTATTCTAGTCCAGATAATAATCAGGCTGCTGAGCCCGGAGATATGTCTAAATATTATGGAAATTTAAGTATTTTGTCTAAAGGTGTTGGAAATGTTGATTATGATAATAAGGCTGATTTGGGGTGGGTTGGTTATGTGGCTGGTGCTGCTGGAACTGTTTATGCTGTTGCAGCAGCTTATGTTTTTATCGAAGGAGTAGATATTTCGCTAGGAGCATTTTTAGAGGAAGCTCCCTATGCTTTTGGAGACCTTTTTGGTTCTGCAGCACCAATTATGCGGGCATTTGCCAGAGTAGCAATTGGAGCAGCAATTGGAGCAGTAGTAGGACAATTAGTAGGAAAGGCAATTGGAGCTGAAGGAGAAGGAGCAGCTGCTATAGCTTATGCAGGAGCTGTGGGTGGGATATTTATTGGAATAGCTTGGGAAAGTGCTAGACTTACTTGGGAATTTGGACTTATCGGAGTTATTATTTTTGTAGTAGTATTACTCTGGACATGGATTACTGGATGGGGAGATGTTAGGGAAAGAGTAGTAAGTTTTAATTGTGAACCATGGCAGCCACCAGTTGGAGGAAGTGATTGTGAAAAATGCAATAAAGATGAGCAAGGATGTAGTAAGTATAAATGTGAAAGTTTAGGAACAGCTTGTAGATTTTTAAATGAAGGGACAACAGAAGAAACATGCATAGCAAGTGAAAATGATAAAACTCCCCCAGAAATAAGCCAGTGGAATGAGATTTTAAGTGATGGATATAAGTATGAAAAAACAAGTGATGGGATAAAAATAAGGCAAAATAATGGAGAATGTATACCGGAGTTTAGCCAGGTAAATTTTGGGTTAATAACTAATGAAAGAGCTCAATGCAAATATGAGTTAGAAGCAAGTGCAAATTATGATTTAATGGAAAATTATTTTGGAGAAAGCAATCTTTACTTGATAAATCATTCAATGAGTTTAAGCATGCCTTCAGTAGATTCAATAGTTAATCAGTATAATGTAACAAAGGAATTTGTAGAAGAAAAATATGGGGATTTTAAGCTTTATGTAAGATGTAGAGATGACTGGAATAATTTTAATATAAAAGAATATGTAATTGATTTATGTGTAAAGCCAGGACCAGACATCACCCCCCCTATAATACAAAAAATAGTTCCTGAAACTGAAAGTTATCTTGCTTATAATGAAACTGAAAAAAATATAAAAGTTTATACTAATGAACCATCTTCTTGTAAATATTCTTCTCAGGATAAAGAATACGAAGCAATGGAAAATTCTATGAGTTGTAATATAAAGCTACAAGATCAAGAACAATATGGATGGCCTTGTTCAGTAACATTAACTAATCTAACAAAACAAGAAAATAAAATTTTTATAAGATGTAAAGATAAACCTTGGTTAGAAGAAAATAATGAAACAAGAAAAGCAAACTCAGAAAGTTATGAATATAATTTAATAGCAAGTAAGAATAAGTTGGAAATAATCTCAATAACACCAAATAAAACTCTTGAATTTGGAGACGAACCAGTTTCAATAGAACTTAAAGCACAAACTTCTGGGGGTGCAGAACAAGGAAAATCTGAATGTTATTTTAGTTTTTTAGGAGAAGAAGGTTCTTATATTTTATTTAAAAATACTTTTTCATCTAGTCATAGCCAGTTATTTAATCAAATGTTAAGAGGAACTCATAAAATTTATGTGAAATGTGAAGATATTGCGGGGAATGTTGCTGAAGATTTTACTAGATTTAAGTTAAAAATAGACACTACTCCGCCAAGAATTGTGAGGGCTTATAATTTTGGTCAGCTTAAAATTATCACTAACGAGGATTCTGAATGTGTATATAGTCATGAAAATTGTAATTTTGTTTGGGAAAACGCAACTGAAATGTCAGGAATTCAAAAAATACATGAAACTTCTTGGAAACAGGGAAAAACTTATTATGTAAAGTGTAAAGATTTGTGGGATAATAAGCCGGGAGGCTGTTCTATAATAATTAAAGCTGTTTGATAATAAGGAAAATTTATAAATAAGCTTGTCTTTGGAAAAATAAGGAAAATGAATAGCAAAAGAGGACAATTGACTTTATTTATTATTGTAGCTATTGTAATTGTTGCTGTACTGCTTGTTTTGTTTTACCCTAGACTAAAAAAAATAGTAGTTCCGGGCAGCCCAAGTGTACAATTACAAGATTGTATAAATAGTAAGTTAGATGAGGCAGTAGAGTTAGTAAGTAAGAGGGGGGGCAGTATAGAGCCTGTGAATAACATAATGTATGGAGGTGAGAAGGTAGAGTATTTATGTTATACTAACCAATACTATCAAACTTGTGTGATGCAACAACCTCTTTTGAGACAACATGTGGAAAGAGAGATCTTGGATTATATAAAGCCAGAAGCTTTATCCTGTATAAATAACTTAAAACAAAATTTAAGGAAAAAAGGGTGGCAGGTTTCTCAAGACAGAGAAGATATTTCTATTAGTATTGTTCCAAATAAGATTGAAATTACAGTTTCTGGTTTTTCTGCTGTTAAGGAGGATATTGGAGAAAGATATGATAAATTTGTTGTTGAAAAGAAAAGTCAACTTTATAATTTAATTATGTTAGCTACCTCTATTTTGAATTGGGAAGCTCGTTATGGTGATTCTGACATAAAAACTTACATGTTGTATTATCCAAATATGAAAGTTGAAAAATACAAACAAGAAGATGGTTCAAAGATTTATACTCTAACTTATACACCAACTAAAGAAAAATTTGTATTTGCTTCAAGAAGTCTAAGTTGGCCTGCAGGATATGGTTTAGGCCAGACACATAAATCAATAACAGTTTAAAATGGAGAATAATATGATAATTAAAAAGATAAAAATAAGTTCAGTTATTTTAATGCTATTTATAAGTATTTTTGTTTTTTCATTAAATTTTTCAGTAAAGGCACAACAGGTAAAGTTTTGTTGTGAGAGAACTACTTATGGAGCGTGGTGTCAAAATGCTCCTGAAGAAGAATGTGATGAAGGTTATAATTGCGGAATAGATGAAAAAGGAAATCTATTAAAATGTAGAAAAACTCCTACTTCTTGCGAGGCTACTTCTTATTGTAGATTAGGATGTTGTTATGACAGTAGTGAAGGAATATGTATGGAAAAAACTCCCCAAAAAGTTTGTCAAGATTCAGGTGGGACTTGGAGTGATGATGCTGAATGTAATATTGCTCAATGCCAGCTTGGCTGTTGTATTTTAGGAACCCAAGCAGCTTTTGTAACCTTGACTAGATGTAAAAAATTAAGTAGTTTTTATGGCTTGATTACTAATTTTAGAAGAGATATAGGAAATGAATTAAGTTGTATATCTCTTGCTTCATTAAGTGACCAAGGTGCTTGTGTTTATGAAGTTGATTTTGTTAAAACTTGTAAATTTACTTCTAGGCAAGAATGCAATAGTATTAAGCAAGGAATGAATATTGGAAATAAAACTGAATTAGGGGGCGGAAGGGTTACTAGTAATGTTGAGTTTTATAAAGATTTATTATGCACTGCTGAAGAACTTGGAACTAGTTGTAGTATGACAAAACAAACTACTTGTATTGAAGGAAGAGATGAAGTTTATTTTGTTGATTCTTGTGGCAATATAGCTAATATTTATGATGCTTCTAAAATTGATGATAAAGCTTATTGGAGGAAAAAAATAAGTAAAGTAGAAAGTTGTGGAAGTGGTTCTTCTAATATTAATTCAAGAACTTGCGGTAATTGTAATTATTTTGAGGGTAGTATTTGTGGCGAAGGAAATGCTAAATATGGAGATTATATTTGTAAGGATTTAAATTGCCATGCTTCTGACACTAGTGATGGCAAATTACACAAACATGGAGAATCTTGGTGCAGTACTGATAAATATCCTGATTCTGTAGGTAGTAGATATTTTAGACATATTTGTATGAATGGTGAGGAAATTATTGAGCCATGCGCAGATTTTAGGCAGGAAATTTGTATTCAAGATTATATTGAATCTGGTGGTGTTAAGTTTTCTCAAGCTGGATGTAGAGTTAATAGGTGGCAGGATTGTTATAGTCAGACTGAAAAAAAAGATTGTGAAAATAAAGACAAAAGAGATTGTAAGTGGATTTTAAAAACTGATAAGGTTGCAGAAAGAGAAACTGAAGAAGGAAAATATCAGCCAATTAAAATTGGGTGTGTTCCTGAACATTCTCCAGGTTTGAAATTCTGGGAAGAAGGAGAAGCTCAAGGAACTTGTTCTCTTGCAAATTCTCAATGCGTGGTTGAATTTGTAAAAGAAGGTTTTTTAAAGGGGGGTGGTAAAAAATGTGAGGATAATTGTGAATGTTTAGAAGATTCTTGGAAACAAGAACAATTAGAAAAATGTGAACAAATTGGAGATTGTGGGGCTAAAACTAATTGGATTGGAAATAAAGGAAATAAAGAAGGTTATGATATTAAAATAACTGAACAATGAAAAGATTAAAATGAAAAAAGAAGAAGAAAAATGATGAAAAATAAAAAAGCAAGACAAACAATAGCAGGATTTGAAATTATAACTTTAGTTCTTGCTATAATTTCGTTTGTTGTTATTATTTCTGGTGGGGTGAGTGGGGAGAATGGTGGGGGAGGTGGGGGTGGGGATGGTAATTCAGATTTTGTAGAGGGTAAGATTGGTATTGAAAGGGGGGGGGCTAAAATATTTTTTCCAAATGATGAAAACCTCCCAGTTTACTCATCTATTGATGGTGGTAGAACATGGTCTGAAAGTTACTGGTATAACAGAAATAATATGAAAGAGTTCGCCTTACAAGATGATAAAATTGAAAGAACACTTTTAGGGAGGCGACCATCAGTAGTAAGATTAAGGGAAGTGCGGGGTGCAAAAACTATGAGAGAAGGAGGAGGTGTTAGTGGAGCAAGTAGCTCTCCCAATCCAGCAAGAGGAATAAATTTTCAACAACCAGAACCTATTGGGGGGTTTAAAGTTACTGAAACAATGGCAGGAAGATTAGAAGAGATTGGTGTAGAATTGGATGCGGGTGCAGAAATAGAAAAAATAGTTCCAGGAGATAAGGGTTTAATCCTAAAATTGAAGAGTGGAGAATCTGTTGAAATAGATGGAGAAAAAATAAAAGAATTTGGGAGGATAACTGGAACAAGTAATAGTATAACAAATGCTTATCGTAATGCTCTTTATGAAGGTTTGAAGGGAGGTAAGGGGACTGTTGGTGAATTAATAGGAGAAGGAACAAGAGATATTGGTGGTGTATGGGAAGTTAGTTCTGAATCAATTAAGGGTACTGATATGGCAAAAGTTACTTTTAAAAATAAAATAACAGGGGACGAGTTTACAAAAGAACTATCTACAAAAATGAGATTATCACAAATAAGTAGTATTGAGATAACAGGGCAAGCAGCTCCAAAGCTTCCATTATTAGGAGAAATACCTGTAATGGGAGGACTTGGTTATATTTTAGAAGGTCTTGCATGGGGTTTAGGAGTTGCTGGTCTTATACAATTAATAGGCGGATTAGCGGGAATGGAAAGTAAAGCAATAAATTCAGCTAGTATTGCTGCAATAATTGGTGGCGGAGTAAAAGGTGCTGTAAGTGCAATTATAGGGAAAGGTGGTTTAATAACAAAAGATCTCGGACTCGCAATGAAAACAAAAGGGTTGTGGTGGAAATATACTCCTCATGCAGCTGGAATCGTAGCAGCAATAATCGTCTTTGGTTTAATGGATCAAGGTGAAAGCAAGAAAGTTGTGAATTTCAAATGTAATCCATGGGAAGCACCAACAGGAGGAAGTGATTGTGAAAAATGCAATGATGGACTTTATCCATGTACAGAATATAGGTGCAAAAGTTTAGGACAAGCTTGTGAGTTGTTAAATCCTGGAACAGGAGAAGAAGCTTGTGTATGGGTAAATCCAAAAGATGTAAACAGTCCAATAATAGAAACATGGGATAAAGTTTTAACAAAAGACCATAAGTATGACCCAAATACAGCAATAAGGCCTCCTGACAGGGGAGTAAAAATTTTGTATGAAAAGTCAAATGATGGTTGTATAAAAGCATTTACTCCATTAAGCTTTGGAATAACCTTAAATGAACCAGCACAATGTAAAATTGATTATAACAGGACAGCAAAATATGAAGATATGAACTATTATTTTGGGGGTAGCAATATTTACAAATATAATCATACGCAAGTTATGAGGTTGCCTGGTCCAGATGCTGTAAATGCAGAAGCTCCTGAACTTAAAAATGATGGAAATTATAATTTATATGTAAGATGTCAAGATGCAAATGGAAATTCAAATGATGACTTATTTGTATTTAGTTTTTGTGTAGAAAGAGGCCCTGATGTAACCCCGCCTAAGATTGAAGGAACAAGCATAAGTAATGGGATGCCAATCCAATATGGTTTGAATCAGACAAAACTTGAAGTCTATGTAAATGAGCCTTCTGAATGTAAGTGGAGTAAAACAGACCAAGATTATGAAGCAATGGAACATAGTTTTGATTGTGCAAGCCATGTTTATGAGATGAATAACTTAATGTTATATAAGTGTGAAGGAATTTTAACAGATTTAGAAGATAGAAAAGACAATGTCTTTTACTTTAGATGTAAAGATCAGCCTTGGTTAACTGGAGAAAAACAGGTTGATAGAAATGTAAATGTTGAGAGTTATAAATTTATATTGAAGGGAACACAACCCCTCAATATAGTAAATGTAAAGCCAAATGAAACTATAACTGGCTACTCAACTCTAGCTACTGTAAATTTAGAAGTAGAAACCGAAGCTGGCTACAATCTCGGTGATAGCTGGTGCAGTTATTATTGCATATCTGTAGGAGAAGAAGCTTCTGTTAGCGAAGATAGATGGATACAAATGTTTGAAACAGGAACTAATATACATAAACAGAGACTTGACTTGCCTGCTGACGAATATATTTGTGAGTTTCAGTGTGTAGATTTAGGAGGAAATGCTGCTTACTCAAACACAACTTTCAAAGTTGAAATAGATGAAGAAGCTCCTAAAGTAGTTAGAGTTTACCAAGATTCTGGTAAACTAAAGATAATTACAGATGAAAAATCTATCTGCTCTTATTCTACTAACAAAGAAAAAGAGTGTAGTTTTGACATAGATGAAGGAACTAATATGCCTTATGCTAATAGCAAGGAACATTTTGCTGACTGGGAAGAAGGTAAAACTTATTATGTAAAATGTAAAGATAGTAATGAGAGACAGCCTTTGCCTAATGAGTGTAGTATTGTGGTAAGAGCTGAGAGTTAAGTCGTAGGATTTAACTTAATTTTTTAATTAATTCTGCTTTTATCAACTTCTTTTTTTCTTTTGATACTGAAAATAAAAATTTTTTAATCATTTTTTCAGAAATAGTAAAAATATAATTTAATTTAATAATGCTTTCTTTTAATGCTCCTTCTTTTTTCGTTAAAGGAATTCCTTTCATTTTGATATTGCTTGTTATTCCTGCAACTACAACATTCCCTTGTTCTTCAAATAAGACTAAAGCAGGTCTTGTTTTAATTTCAAAAGTATCTGTAAATTGTACTTGAGCTAGAATAATATCTCCAAAATTATACATTTATACCTCTTCCCAAAATTCGTCTTGTTTATTATCCCAAATTTCCCTCATTTTTGGTTGCTGTATTTTATGTAAAAATTCATCATACTGATTTCTCTGTTTCATTTTTATAAAAATCGTTGCCATTTTTTCTAGTAATTCATTGTAAGTTTGTCTAGGATATTCCTTGCTTTTCTTAAGCATTTCAATTGTCTTTTTATCTAATAATATTGTTGTCTTTTCTGTCATATATATCACCTATACATATATTATATATTAACTATATAAACTTTTCGATTAAAATTCTGCTGAACATTTTACAGAATGGGTAGAAGGACAGACTTATTATGTAAAATGCAAAGATTCTAATGAGAGACAGCCTGCTCTTTTTCTTGTTCAGTTATAGTGGGAGCTGAGTCGACTTAAACAGCTTAAAAAATTTATAATGGATTCTGAGACAAGAGAGTATGTAAATGAAAAGAGTAGACAAAAGATTAGATGAAAGACTAGGGGGACTTTATGATGGGATGACTGGATTAGAAAGCAGAATGGATGGTCTATATGAAGGGCTAAATGCAAAGATGGATGGGCTTAATATAAAGATGGATGCTGTTTTGAATGCTATTTCTGTTTTTTCTAGAGCTTATGAAAAGTCTCAAGAGCTATATACTAATGTTTTAAAGGATTTGGGCTATATTAAAGAAAGACTTGATAGTAGGATAGGATTTGCAAGAAAAGATGAAGAATCAGAGAAGTCTTAGAGTTTTTATTTTAAAGTGTGAGGAGTGCAAGATAGCCTTTACCTAATTCTTGTTCTATAATTGTGAGGGTTGAGAGCTAATAGCATTAAAGAAACAAAATATGAAAATTATTGACAATTAAAAGAAAATTATAGCCATTTTATTCTATTTCTGTAGAAAATAAAAAAATGGTTTGTAAAGAAGTGCAGGTTCACTTACTTTAAAATTTTTTATTCCAGTCTCTCCTATCTCAAGAGAAAACCAACCAACAAATGACTTAACATATTCATCAAATCTTGATCTGTATTCAGGTTTAACTTCTCTTCTTAATGCTCTAAGAAATCCTTTATTTACTCTTAATTCTCTTGCAGTTCCATAAACTACCAAATCATATCCATCTAAAGAGCGAGAAGGGATGCTGAAAGGTTCATTTGAATCTCCTCTTGTCAATAAACTTATTAAATTTTTTACTTTGCCTTCTTCTGCCAATCCTCTATCTGCAGAAATTGTTGTTTTATAACCTCCACCAATACCTAAAACTTTTCCAATTGTACGTTTATAATCTACATTTATCGTTTTCTTTCTTTTCAGGAAACTTAGAAAGCCTTTTTTTCTTTCTCTTAGCATTATATCCATTTGAATAAAATAATAGAAAAATTACATTGTATATGTCGGCAACATTCTTCTTTCTAAACCACTACCCTCATTCAAATATCTTAAACTGTTTGGTAATGCTCTAGCTTGTCGATTATCATGAGTTACATATATAGAGGAAGTGACTCTCCTACCTAGAGCATTCATGTGGGCATTAGCTATAGGTACAATCACATCTTCTAAACCAGGATCAACAGCAAATTTTGTTTTATATCCTGCTACTATAACCCCTGCTCTCGTTGAAACCCATCCTCTTAATTTCCTTCCTAATCTTGGCATACAATAAACATTCCATCTTTATTTAAATATCTTATGTTTATATAGTATATACTATAAAATAGTTACTTTTATAAATCTAAGAAAACATAAAATAATATGTTTGGGTATGTTAGAAGGTTGTATCAAGGTATAAAGGAAAAGTATAATTCATATAGACGGGAATATAAAAGAAGTCCGATTGTTTCTTTTTTTAGGTCTATTTTTGATTACATTCTTGGACGACCAAAACCATTTGTTCTACCTCCAGAGCAGCAAGAGAAATTTGAAAGTGGGTTAGATGAAAAATTAAGGTTAAACCATGATATTTTTTATGGCCCTGGAAAAATTGTTTTAAGAAAAAAAAGTCTTGTTGATAGACTTGATTAATTTAGATTTTGATTTGTATGGCTTACAACATTTTTTAACTAAAATTTAGGGTCTATATCTCTTTTAACGAAGGTAAATCTGACTATCAAGTGTAAAGATAGTAATGAGAAACAGCCTTTGCCTAATGAGTGTAGTATTATTATTAGGGCTGAATCCTGATTCTAAACTTGAAACATTCAAGAGTGAAGTTGGAGAATGAAAATAATAATAACAAATTTTATATTGTGGAGAAGTCATGAGAAGAAAGATGCCGGCTTGTTATGTAACTTATGATAAAAAACAGAAGAAGTTAAAAAAGTTGAAGTCTAATTAAGAAAATGAAACCTAAACTTAAAGAAGTAAAAGCCAGATCAATTCTAATAAGAAGTAAACTACCAGAAACAGATTATGTTATTAATCCTTATACTGGTTGTGTTCATAGTTGTGTGTATTGTTATGCGAAATTCATGTCAAGAATGACTGGACATAAAGAAGGTTGGGGAAATTATTGTGATGTTAAAATTAATTTGCCTGAAGTTTTAAGTAGGGAACTAGAAAGGGCAAAAAAAGGGATAGTATTGTTAAGTTCAGTTACAGATCCCTATAATCATTTAGAGAAAAAATATCAGCTAACAAGAAAAGCTTTAGAATTATTAACTAAATATAAGTTTTCTGTTTCGATACTTACCAAATCAGCTTTGGTTGTGAGAGATGTTGATGTTTTAAGAAAATTAAAGGAAGTTGAGGTCGGAATTACTATCACAACCTTAGACAATAGAGTAAGGAAAAAATTTGAGCCATCTTCTTCTGTGGAAGAGAGGATAAGAGCTTTAGAATTGCTTCATAAAGAAGGGATTAGAACCTATGCTTTTGTTGGTCCTATTCTTCCATATTTAACAGATGTTGAAGCTATAGTAAATAGATTAGAGGGGATAGTAGATTTTTTCATGTTTGAAGACCTAAACATTTTACCTTCAAATAAAGACAAAATTTTAAGTATAGTAAAAGAAAACTGGCCTGAATTAGAAGAAAAATATAAGGAAATTCTGAAAGGAAAAGCTGAGTTTTGGAAAGTATTAAGAGAAAAAATACAGGAAATAGCAAGAGAGAAAGGTTTAGATTTTAGAATTTATTTTGAACATAATTAAGTTTTTATATCGAGGAAAATTAATAAGTAAATGAAACAAAAACCCTGGACAAGTTGGGAAAACAAAACCGAGCAGGAAGAAGAGGCGATAAAAAGTTTGAGAGCAGCTAAGAAAATTATTCTAAATAATATACCAAAAAATAAGATTTTGGCAATATATGTGGGAGGTAGTTTTATCAGAAGAGAAATGACTCAGAAGAGTGATGTAGATACTTGGACAATAGTTAAGGATAATAAACTTCTTAGCAAGTTTGAAAAATTAGAAAAGGAGTATAAGGAAAAATATAAACCAAACTTAAGTCTAAGAGCTTTTTCTCTGTGGGAATTAAAAAATAACAAAAGATATTTGAAAAGAAAGAAACCAAGAGCAAATCCGGGAAGATTTGTGAAGAAAATTAAAAATTATTTTTTAATTTATGGCAAACCTTTAAACACTAAAGATTTTATAGTGAGGAGTGACGAAGAAGATTTAAAGAAATTAATTAAAGCTTTTAATAAAACTTTCTTGCCTTTGTATGAAAAAGGCAAGCTAAGATTTTCTGATATCCTTAAACAGGTATTTTGGTTAGTTGAGTTAGAACAAAAAATTAAAGGTAAAGAAGTTCCTTATTCTTGGAAAAAATTGGTAAGGTCAATAGAAAACAAAAATCATATTATTCATGAAGCTTTGAAATTTAGAGTGAAGAGAATAAAAGACGAAGGGAAAAGAAAGAGGTTTATAGTTAAATTGAAAAAGTATTTGAAAAGTTTGGAAGGAAAATGATAATAGATTGCCATGTTCACCTACCTTTATCGAAGACAAAAGGGAAATTTAAAGATAAGAAAGCAAAACTTTTGAGAGATATAGAGAGGAATGGAGTTGATTGTGCTATATTAATTCCAGATAATCTTACTGGTTCTAATATTGGAGATTTAGATACTTGTTTGAAATTAGTTGAAAATGAGGAAAAATTATTTTTGTTAGGAACTATAGATGTAAGAAAAGAAGGAATGAGAAGTATAAGTAAGCTTGATTTTTTGTTCAAAAAAGGAAAAATTAAAGGAATTAAAATTTATCCTGGACACGACCCAATATATCTGACTGATAAGAGGCTTATTCCTCTTTATAAATTATGCATAAAATATAATCTGCCTATAATGATTCATACTGGTGGTGGGAAAATGAAAAAAGCAAGGGAATACAATGATCCAAAATATATAGTTAAAATAGCTAAGAAGTTTCCTAAAATTAAGATTATTATAAGTCATTATTTTGAACCAAATTTAGAATATTGTTATAATCTAACTAAAAATTTTATGAGTATTTATTATGACACCTCAGGTTTAGCTGATAAAGATGTTGTAAAAGAAAGTGGATTAAAAACTATAAAAGATGTTTTGATAAAAATAGCAAGAAAAAAACCAAATAATGTTTTATTTGGAACAGATTATGCTTGTTGTTCAATTAAGAAGCATATTAAATTGATAAGCTCTTTAAATATTTCTAAAGAGATGAAAGATAAAGTTTTTTATAAAAATTCTAAGAGATTATTTAGATTAAATTTATAAATCTCTCTTCTTTTTTTTAAATATGAGAAAAAGAGGAAAAAAGAGGAATGGCAAAAGAGGGCAACTTAGAATATCTTTTGGCATGCTTTTTTCTATAATCTTGATTATAGCTTTTATTGCTGTAGCTGTATATGCCATAATTATGTTCCTTAACATAAAAAAATGTGCAGACACTGGCATGTTCAAACAGGATTTGCAGGAAGAAATAAATAGGGCGTGGACTTCTGATAGTTCATCTGAAATTTTTTCTGGTAATTTGCCATCTAGTTTAGATTATGTTTGTTTTGTAGATGTTTCTGAGGAAGGTAGAGGAGAACATAAAGAGTATTACGACAAACTGAAGAAGTATGGTTATTCTCCTCAGATAAATATGTTTTTCTGGCCTTTGAAAAATACTTGTGAGGGGCAGAGAGGTTTTGAAATAAAGCATATAGATATAAAAAAAATTACAGCAGAAGAAAATCCTTATTGTATAAAGAGTATTAGGGGCAAGGTTGAAGTAAAAATTGAAAAAGATTTTTATGATGCCTTAGTTAAGATAAGCAAGATAAGTTAAAATGCAGAAAAAAGGTTTTGAGTTTAGTTTTGCGTGGTTATTCGCGATAATAGTTGGAGCAATTATTTTGTTTCTCGCTATTTTTGCTATAAGTAAGTTGATAAAGACAAGTCGTTACCAGCTTGATACAATTACAGCTAAACAGTTGAGCATAATTTTTGAACCTCTCGAAACAGGTCTGGCGAGTGGAAAAAGTAATATGGCAAGATTAAGAGAAGAAACAAGAATCTATAATGATTGTATTGATGAAGGAAATTTTGGTTTGCAAAGAATTTCGCTTTCAACAAAGCAGAGTTTAGGAAAAGAGTGGCAAGAACCTGGCGCTGAAATCGACATACCTAATAAATATATTTTCTCTTCTGGTATCGAAGAAGGCGAGGAAGTTTATTTTTTTTCTAAGCCATTTGAAATGCCGTGGAAAGTTTCTGAAATTATTTTTTTATCTACTAAACAGTATTGTTTTGTTAATGCTCCTGAAGAAATTGAAGATGATGTTTTAGGTTTGATGTTGGGGAATGTTAAGTTAAATAATTGTAGTGTGGGGGATATAAAAGTATGTTTTGGTTCTGGCTTAGATTGTGATATTACAGTTAAAGGACAATGTTTTGGTGGTTTTTCAGATTGTGAAAGCGAATATGATTATGGTTTTGTAGAAAAACAAGGAGAAAGCTTATTCTATACTGGAAGTTTAATTTACGCTGCTATTTTCTCCAGTCCTGATATTTATGAGTGTAATGTTAAAAGATTAATGAAAAGATTAGTTCGGCAAGCTCTTATTTTTAAAGATGAAGCTGATTTTTTAAGTGTAAAATGTGGCACTCTTCCTTTGTCTGGCTTGTTACAATTAATTAGTGTTGCTAAAATAAAAAAATCATCTGACCTTTTATTGGTAAGGCAAGTAGCAAGAGAGGTAGAAGAACAAAATCAAGCTTCACAGTGTAATTTATGGTAAAATGTTAATAGAAAAGAAAATAAGCTCAAAACGCTCGCAATTTAAAATACAACAAATGGCATTTATGTTGTTAGCTGTAGTATTGTTTTTTATTTTAGTTGCTTTGATTTGGATTACAATTCAACAAAGAAATTTACATAAACAAGCAACTCAACTTGAAGAAGAAAAAGCTGTTTTTTTATCTGAATTTTTGTCTGGTTCCTCTGAGTTTAGTTGTAGTAGGGAGATGGGCTCTTATTGTATAGATACAGATAAATTGGTTGTTCTAGAAAATATGAGTGTATATAGAGATTTCTGGCCGGTTGCTTTTATTCAAGTAAGAAAATTAGATAGGCAAGTTGAAGAGGTAGAATGTAGTAAATTGAATTATCCTAATTGTAATCTTTTTGAGGTATATGAAAATAAGAATGTTAAAAGTAAAAGTTCTATAGGAAATTTTGTTGCCTTGTGTAGATATGAAAACATTAATGGTTTTCCTAAAAAAATCTGCGAACTTGGTAAATTTATAATTGGTTATGAGATAAAATAAAATGGGGATAAAAAACAAGAGAATAGGTAAGAAGGCGCAGGAGGAGATGATTGGGTTTGTATTGATAATTGTTTTAGTTAGTGTGATAGCTCTGATTTTTCTTGCTATCTCTATCAGAAAACCAGCAGTACAGGAAAATAAAGAGATAGAGAGTTTTTTACATTCCTCCTTACTTTTAACTACAGACTGTCAACCAAGTCCAGAAGAGATTTATGATTTAAAAGATTTAATTGGAGCTTGTTGGAACAATGAGAGATGTTTATCTGGAGAAAAAGCTTGTGGTGTCTTGAATGTTACAGTTTACGAGCTGCTTGAAAATTTACGAGTAGGTGAAGAAAGCAAATATAAAGGTTATGTGTTTAGAATTTATGATGAAAGAAATGAGACTATATTTTATCTGACAAAAGGAAATTACACGTCTTCAAAAACAGCAACAGACTCTCTTTTTCCAATACAGGGAGAGAATATACATGTAGTGCTAGAGATATTTTATTAGTAATGGTTGTAGATTAATGAAATTTAAATAATATATATTCATTGAAAGCTTATGTTTATTTGCAAATTGTCTATTACTACAACAGGCTTTAATTTTTTTCTTTTTCCTTTTGTTTCATGTTTTAGCTCAATAAAACCGAACCTTTCTAAAAGTTTAATATCCTGGCTTACTGCCTTAAAATCTCTGCCTAATATTTTTGCAAGGTGATAAATAGATTCTGGACTTTGATTTTTTATTATATTTAGAATTTTAGCTTTTTCATTACTTAATAACTGTCTCAAATCAGTTAGGCCAGAAAAATCATAATCAGACCTGTCTCCTCTTAATCTCTTGAATATAGAGGTAAAAGCATTTGGTGTTATATAAAGATTTACTATTCTTGTTCTTTCTTTTTTTGCCATTTTTCTATATAGTGGAGTTTAGTGTATTTTTTTAAACATATATCTGAAAAGCATATTTTGTATATATATGTTTTTATTTATTATATATGGATTATTAAAACATATAAGTTTAAAAATCTTTTTATTTTTATTTTTGTTATTTGTTTTTATTTTTAATAGTAACAAAAGATTTATAAATAAAACAGCAAAAATGCTGTATTTTCTTGTTATTTTTAAGTTTTAAAACGAAAGCTTTTTAAATACATAAAAAGTCGTATTATTGTGTCTATTAAAAGACACGAAAACTGGCCAGTAACAGTAACTTCTAAAATAGGGATTACAGTTATAACTTTCCAAATGAGATGGCAATTTCCCTATTTTATGCCATCATGTGAGGAAAAACCAGATTAATGATTGAAAGGAGGTCAAAAATGAGATTTAATTTTAGAAAAATTGCATCAGTGCTAGCGAGTGCAGTAATGATTGGAGGTACTGCTGGAACTGCCTTAGCAGCTAATTATCCAGCACCATTTGTTGTTGGTGGAGCTGCAGATGGAGCTATTGTTGTAACAAGTGGAAGTCATGCAGGAGCTGTAAGTGACTGGGATGCTGCTGTTTCATTGCAGTCATCTTTACAAAATTTAGTTACTACAACTGCTGCTACAACTGGAGCCACAACTACAGGCGGAGATAGTTATAAGATAGAAAGAGCATCTACAAAATTCCAAATGGGAAAAGGAATCTTGGATATTGTTTCTGGAACAGTAACAGATACTGATATGCCTAATTTATTGGCTGATGGAACTTTCTTAGACAGTGATAATAATGAAAAAGATTATACACAAAAGTTAACATTAGCTAATTTAACATTAGGTATGTTTGATGACAATGATTATGCAGAAGATGCACCAACAGTCGGAATAAAAATAAGTTCGGCTGGTTCTGTCTTAAATTATACATTAAGTTTTACAGACCAACCAGCTTGGGACAAATTAGAAACTGCAAATATCAAACTATTGGGAAAAGAGTATTATATCTTAGATGCAAATACTCCTACAAATACATCATTGACATTGTTGGATTCAGCAGAAACTGCAACTATTGCAGAAGATGAAACAATGACAGTTGCCAACAAAGAAGTTTTAGTTACATTTATTGGCGACAACCAAGTGAAGTTAAATATTGATGGAGAAGAAACAAATACATTAGCTCAAGGTGAGACATATAAATTAAGTGATGGTTCATATGTTGGAATTAAAGACATTATGTATACTAGTAAGACAGGAGCTGTAAGTAAAGTAGAGTTTAGTGTTGGAAGTGGTAAATTAAAACTTACAAATGGCCAAGACATAGAAATGAATGATGACTCAATATCAAGATTGAAAGCATATCTTGGTGGTCAAGGTGGAGCAAATCTCCAAAGTATAACAATAGAGTGGAAAGCTGATGGAGAATTATTTGTTGCTCCTGATTCTGAGCCTGAAATGCCTGGATTTAAAGCAGTAAAGCTGACATGGGGAGGAATGACATATCCAGTAGAAGAAGATATTGTAGTAGAAGCTGGAGGAGACGACTATGTTGTACTTAAAAACTTCCCATTAAAAGATTCAACAGAAACTATAAACTTGCTTTATGGAAACAATGCAAATTGGACAGGTATAGGAAAAGATTCTGACAATGTTTTAAGAACAGTAGAGTCTGGAAATCTCACATTTGATGGAGATACTGATGACTATTTTGTAGCTACTTATGATGATGGAACAAATGCAGAGTCTTATTTAATGAGGGCTACAAATTTCAAGGTAGAGAGTTCAGTAAATAAGACAACTATACAGTATAAAAGCGATGGTACATGGACAAATGTGCAGTCAGATGTTAGTAAAGGAGATGATGTTACTTTAGGAAGTGTGACTCTTACAGTTGGAACAATTAATTATAATGACAGGACAGTTGTATTAAAACCAGGGATAAATGTAAACTTCAATACACTTTACTCAAAAGAGGGTTTGAAAGTTTACTTGCCTTACACATCGACAACAATACAAAATAGTACTACAGAAGAGTATTCTTGTGACAATGTTACATGGTCTACTGGATTGGTAGGCCCTGTTAATCTCTCAAATACCTATGCAAATGCAAGTGTCCTTTGTTACAGCTCGACCTTCGACCTTGCCTTCGTAGAGGAAGACAAGAACGAGAATAAAGCAAGTGGAAGCCAGTTTAATGCAACACTTGGATGGAACACAGCTACAACAGCACAAGCATATGTAAGTGATATTGTAGGAGAAAGTGCAACATTTTCAGAACAAGATGACACAGACAAATATTTGAGTTATGTGTACTCTCCATTAGCAACAAAGTTGCTATGGGACAAGAGCGGAGACCAGTATGCACTTACACTAACATATCATGGTAGTGAAAGCTATGGTAATGTGTTTGTAGCAGCTCCAGAAGTAACTGTAAGTGAAGGAACAACAACTGCTGCTGGTGGCGGACAAATCTTAGTTGTAAAAGACAGTGAAGTAGATTCTGTCAAGAATAAAAACTTGATAGTTGTCGGTGGAAGTTGTATTAATAGTGTAGCTGCTGAAGTTCTTGGAGTAGACTACCCAACATGTGGAGCAGACTTCACAACAGCAACAAATGTTGGAGCTGGACAGTACTTAATCAAAGCTGTCAAAAGCCCATACAATGCTGAAAAAACAGCTGTCTTAGTTGCTGGATACGAAGCTGCAGACACAAAGAACGCAGCAGACAAGTTGGCAGAAAGTCATGCCACTGATGTAGGTACAGAAAACATATATCCTGAAGTTACAGCTTAAGGATAAATTTTTATTTTTTC
Organism: Candidatus Pacearchaeota archaeon; assembly: GCA_017609285.1. Lineage (GTDB taxonomy): Archaea > Nanobdellota > Nanobdellia > Pacearchaeales > GW2011-AR1 > JAFCEE01. Next base: position 53,106 of record JAFCEE010000001.1, read on the forward strand.
TTTTTTCTTTTTATTTTTTTATTTGAGTTAGGTTTTAGTTAGAATTTTGTATTTCAGTTAGTCCTTTAAATCTTGCGAGGCAGGTTTATAATTTTCTGCCTAAAAACTTTATTAAATTCGCCTGGTTTTTAATGAACCTATTTAAATTATATAAGTTATTGTCAAAAGCAGATGAAGTTTGTATAGAAGATTTTTTAAATAAAAATTTAGTTTAATAGGTATGAGAAAAATATTAACTAGAGAGGAAAGGGAAAGAAAAGAAATGATGAATAGAGTTATTGTTGGTTTAGTTCTTGTAGTAATAATGATTTTAAGTACTATTGGTTATTCTTTTTATTATACTGGAAAAAGTAATGTAAAAAAAATAGAGTATAGTGGAATTGAGTTTATTTTAAAAGAGGATGATTTGTGGCATTTTGAAATAAATCAGTATGAATTTGCAACTGTGCATAATCCAAAAGAAACAGAAAATATCACTAGTTTTATAACCTCAAATTTATTGTCTTATCAAGGAAAACCATTATATTTCTCATATGATAGTGAAAGAAAAGGAACAGAAGAAATTATCAGGAGTATTGGAAGATTTGTTGCTAGGATTCAGTATGTATGTTTGGATGAGTGTGAAGGGGATTTGCCAATAAAAAATTGTAGCGAAAATATTATAATTATAAAAGAGGCAGGGGAAAATTTAATAAAACAAGAAGACAATTGTGTATATGTTTTAGCTAAAGAAGGTGATATTTTAAAAGTTAGTGATGCTTTTATTTTTAGGATTTTAGGTTTAAAAAATGGCTAAGAAAAAAAGGAATATTGGAGAAGGAGAAAGAAAGGAAGAAAAAGAAGAGAAGAAAACTCTGAGAAAAAAAATTAAAGAGAAGGAAGAAAGACAGACTAGGATATTTGTTATTTTTATGGTTGGGCTTATTCTTTCTGTGATATTGTTTTATTTTTTATTTCAAGATATAAAGAAATTTGAATATGCAGGGTTAGAATTTGAAAAAATAAGGCAGGGTAATTTAAATTTATACTCTACAAAATTTCCTTTAAGAGATATAAGTGGTAGGGTAGTAGCTTACTTGCCTTTTTATTTTAGAGAAGATCCTAGAAAATTAAGAGATATAAGAATAGAAGGGAGAATTATACTTGACAACAGAAAACCTGTGGCTATAACTGCTAGTAAAGAGGTTATTGAGAGTTGTGAAGATAGTATTTTAGCTGCTGCTACTCTTTCAATAAATTTTTTTGGGCCTCTAGGAATTAAAGCTTTTCCAGCTACAACAAACAAATCTGAATCTGAAATTCTAAATAGAACATATGTAAGCTGTAATGATACTTCAAACCACTCAATAATTTTATTTGAAAAAGGAGATGAGAATAAAATAGTGAAGAATGGGGATTGTTATCTGCTAGAATTTAAAAATTGTGAGATTATGAATATAACAGAAAGATTTATATTGGGTTTATATGCTCATCCGAGGAACATTGAGATTTAATCAAAATAGATTAAAAAGTGCTATTCCAGTTAAAGTGAGTATGGTAACTATTGTTCCTGCTATTATAACTCCTATCGCATTTGCTAACACAAATTTTTTATAACTCAGACCTAATAAATAGGCTCCTAAGGCTCCGGTATAACTCCCGCTTCCAGGCAAAGGAATTCCAATAAAAAGCGCCACTCCAAATATTCCAAATTTATCAACATAAGGTTTTATCCTTCTTTGTGTTTTTTCTATTTTTCTATTATAATATTTAAAAAAGAGTTGGGAATGTAAAAAATAATGCACAAATCTATCTAAGAAAATATATACTAAAGGCCCTACAATAATATTTGTCATCACACAAGTAATGAATACTAAAGGCCAACTGAGTCCGAACCCCTGTAAGGTTAAATTAAACAACTCAACCTTGCTGGACAAAATTCCTAACGGAATGCTAGCTCTAAGTTCAAGAAAAGGAATAAATGTTACAATGATTAAAGCAAGTATTTTCAATAACATAGTCTTTCCATGGCCTCTACCTTTTTTATTAAATCAAATTCGTTTCTTTGCTTTAAAATTCTTTTTATTTTTTGGGAATTTATGATTTCTACATTGTCTATGCTAAACTTTTTTCTGCCAATTAAACACCAAAATTCTAATTTATTGCAGTATGACCCATAGTTTTTAATATCTTTTCTTATGCTATGTGCAAAAGAATTTAATTTTGCATCAATAATTTTTTCGAAAAAATTGTTTTTCATAATAACAACATCTGGTTGTTTGTTATTCTCTAATTTTGGCTTTACTTTCACATCGGGATATATTTTTTTACAAATTTTAATAACTAATTTTTCCCATTTTTGCCATCTATCATCATATTTATAACCAGCTAACCTTACAAAATTTGGATAACTCTTGAAATATTTATACACTGCTGCAACTAAAGCGGGATTCAATTTTAGTAATTCTTCTACTGTTAGAAGATTTTTTCTGTTAGACATAATCTTGATAAATTCCTCCAAACATTTTTCTCTACTCCATTTTAATTCAAAATTTGGTGTGTAACCTAATTCTCTTAAAAAATTATTATAAGATTTCCACCTTTTTCTTATTGCTTTAAATAAACCTTTACACTCTTTTAGATTATCTATTGATGGAGTACTTCTTTTCTTGTTTCTCAATTTTTCAAATTCTTTGATACAATCTTTTTTAGTCCAACACCTGATTTTTGTTTGTAAACCTAGGTATCTAAGAAATTCGCTATACTTTCCCCAATTTCTATGAATTGCTGTTATCATCCCGGGGTGTTCTTCTACACATTCTTGGTAAGTCGGTGTTCTTCCAATCTTCTTGACGAATCCCCTAAAGGTATTTATAATCTTATTTTTTTTCCAACGATAAGCAGCCCCTTTCTTTAAGTTTAATTTTCTTCTCATATGTTTGACACTGTATACTGTTTTGTTTAATTTACTAGCAATTTCTTTAGCAGTCATATCAAGATAATTTTCTTTCAGAAAATTAATTTCGTTTTTGTCCCATCCGATATCATATATATCTTTTACTTGTTTTTTGATTTTATTAAAATCTAATTTCAAAAATTTAGCTAAGCTCTTTGTTCTTTCTAATGTTAGTGGATGTATCTCATTTTTATAAGAATAAATCGAAGAATTGGGTATGTTGGATAGCTTAGATAATTCAAGTTTGGAGCCTGCTTTTTTTATCGCCTTCTCTAAAAATAATTTTTGTTCCCCTTTTTTGAACTTCAAGAAAATTTTCTTTTTCACGAATAAAAATAGAATTCAGGGTTCTTAAATGTTACCATTAACAAGAGCGCAGACTGATATAAATAATTTTTATTTTCTTCTTATCCTAGTTTTACTGTATAAAAATTTGAAATCAGAATAAACCGGTATTTCTCTTATATTAAAAATTTTAATAGTTAAAAACCAGACAGAAAAAATCATTAAGCTGGATAAAAAATACCAGAATATTAAATGAGTTAAGTTGAATAAAGAAAAAGATTTTAATAAAAGCATGGAGAAAAAGAAAATTCTTAAAATATTTATTATAAGGAAAAGGGAAAAAGAAAATATTAGGGCTAGAAATCTTTTTTTTATGGGCATTGGTGTTGTCATGTTCAAAATCAAGAGTAAATAATAAGCTGAGCCAGCTATACATGCTTTTATTAGGTGTATTTGAATATTATTAAAAATTATAGTTGATCCTATTAATGAGGCAGGGAAAAATAGTTTTAAGAGAAAAAATATAGGGTAGATAGTTAAAGGAGTGAATATAAAGTAAAAGAGCCATAAATTAGGAAAAGCTAATAACAAAAGGATTATATATCTAAGGAAAATATAGTAAACTCTTTTCTTGGCAAGGTTTTTTTTGATAAGTTTTCTCATTTTCTTGTTAAGAGAAAAGATATTTAAATATCTTTAGAATTATAAAGAGAGAATGAAAAAAAGTAATGTTGTTTTTTATTTGGCTTGTACCTTTCTTTTATTGCTTGGTTTATTCTTTGATAAAAGTTTTTCTTTATGGTTTGCTCAACATAGAATTGGATTTTTGAATAGTGTGATGCAAGGATTCAGTTTTTTTGGTAAGTGGTTTATTGTTCTAATAGTTTCTAGCTCTTTTTTCTTATGGCAAAAAAATAGGAGAGAGGGGGTTCTTCCTTTGTGTTTTAGTTTATTTATTAGTATGATAATAGTTTTTTTATTAAAAATTATAGTTATGAGAGCAAGACCAGAGGTAGCTTTAAATCTTTTTAGTGAGTTAAGTTCAAGTTTTCCTTCTGGCCATGCAACAGCTGTATTTTCTGTTCTCCCTATTTTGAGTAAATTTTCTAAAATTAAATGGTTCTGGCTTTTTTTTGCTGTAATTGTTGCTTTTTCTAGGCTATATTTAGGAGTACATTATTTAACAGATGTTGTTTCTGGTGCTTTAATTGGTTATTCTATTGGCTTGCTTGTTGTTTGGTATAAGAAAAAAAAGAAAAAAGTTTAAGCTCTTGACATTCTTACTGCTACAATTATAATTGCTATAATTAAAATTATATTCACTAGGACTATTACCCAGATAAACCAGTTCTCTTTAAAACTTTCTTACTGAACCTGTCAAAGAAAATCTTGGTGTGATTGTTAGACTGACTGGCTGTTTTATTTCTTTAGTATCAAATAAAGCTTTTATATTGAAAATTTGTTCGCCTTCTGCATCTTTGTTTAGTTTTAAAGTTATTAGGACATCTTTAGTTTCTTGAGGTTTAATAGTGAAAGTTGCAGGGTTAATGTTTTCAAGTTCGCTGAAAAACTCATTTCCTTCTAACATTACTGTGTATGTTGTTTCTTCTTCTCCTGTATTTTTTATTGTCGCCTTTATTTTTACTTCTTTTCCTGCTTTTACTTCATCTTCTGGAGTTTCAAGTGTGGCTGAAATTTGTGCGTTTTTTATTACTGGTTTTATGCATTCTACTTTTAAGAAGAGGTTATAAACAGCTTCATCATCTTCTTCGTTTTCATAAATATCATTGTCAGCGAGATCTTCATCGTCATATACAGTAAAAGTTATCCTGTATGTTTTTTCTTCCACATTTTTTGGTATTTGTATTGTTGTAGTAAAGTCTTCTTTGTGTAATGCGCGAATATCTTTATCCAGTTCAATTATTTTGTTAATCCCTAATTCTTCATTGTAAATTAAAATAAAAATCTCATCTTCATCAATTTTATCATCACCTATATTCCAAACATTTGCTGAAATTTCAATTTCATCTCCACATGAAACTATATTATCTGCTTTTGAAGTTTTTATATTATCTAAAATTATAAATTTCTCGTCTGTTCTTATTTTTATATCATTTGAAGTACTTGTGCAGGTATTATTATCATCATAAAGGCTGTCTGAATCGTCAATTTCTCCTGTTGCGCTTAAGTAGATTTTATAATCTTTATTTCCTTCATTCAGCTTGTCTGGGTCTACATCAAAAGTAAGAGTTATTGTTTTTTTATCACCTTCGTCTAAATCAAATTCATCATCTGATAAATCCATATCATCTTCATCCATTACACATTCTTTAGCTTCCACATCATACAAGCAAGCTTTGATTTCTATATCACTAATGTCCCAATCTCCATCATTTTCAACATCAAATTCTATCTTAATTTCATCAAGAGGATACCAGTAGTCATCGCTATCTCCAAAACCTTCGTTTACATCAAAATCTAAGTGTGAAATTTTAAGTTTTCCTTTATTTTCATATTCACAAAAAACTTTTTCAAGAATTATTGTGAGGTTATAGGAGTCTTTATCTGAAGCATTTAAGGAATTTACTGCATTAAAAGTTACAATTTCTTGTCTTTTTTCTAAATTAAAATCCTCTGATATTGATTCGACACTTATATTAAAAATAACTTTGGAAATATTAGTTAAACTTGTTGTTGGTGAAATTAATATCTCTGCTAAATGTCCGTCAGAATCTTGAATAGTTATTGTTGGGTATGTAAGATTAAAATTCTCTCCAGAAGTTAAAGTTATCTGTTTAGTCTCAAATTGGTTTAAAGTGATTGAATCTGTTCCAGAAAGTTCTAGGGCAGAAACCAAGCCACTTAAGACTGTTGCAGATAAAAGCATTATTGCGAAAATTCCAAACAATATTTTACCTTTCATTTTTGTAATTATTCTGCAGTTACAATGGTTTATAAATATTTCTATTGTTCAAAATATATAACAAAATGAGAGAATAAAAAGATTTATAAAAGGAAAATTCCTCGATAATATAAGAATAAAAAAAAGGAGGTAATAAAGGATGCCAAAAGCAAAGAAGAATATTTTGGGCGCATGGGCATTTTTGATTGGAGTTATTTTAGCGGTGATCGTAGGTTTACTTGGATTAGGAGCAACAGAAGGCACATGGGCAATAATCTTAGTAATTTTAGGTATACTTATTGGTTTACTTAATATTGGTGGAGCAGAATTGAAAGATTTTTTGTTAGCAGGTACAGTTTTGGTTATTGTCAGTGCTTTAGGAGGACAGACATACTTAGGATTGATTCCATATGTCGGGGAGATAATAAAGGCCTTAGTTGTCTTATTTGTCCCAGCTACAATAGTAGTAGCCCTAAAAGCTGTTTTCGCAATTGCAAAGGGATAAGCTTAATTTAATTTTTATTTTTTTTATTTTTTTATATAAAAGGAAGGTTTTTGTAGTTTATTATTTTTTTAGAATCAAAATCTAAACCAGGGCATGCAAGATTTATATATATTGGGAGAGAAAAATTTTCTAATTCATTTACATCTATTGATTCAGAAATAAAAATATAGAAATTTTTCTCTTCAAACCTGTCTTTTAATTTTCTTTTTAAGCTTATTGCTTCATCTAACTTATTTTGTCCTGGTTTTGTTGATACTATCAAGCCAATATTTTCTGAAGCAAAGAATTTAGAAATTTTTCCCTTTTCCCTCTTTTTTAACTTTAAGATTTCTTCTCTTGATAATTTTTTTATGCTTCCATCTTGATAAATATAGGTTTCTTTCTTTGTATCTAAAGCCATAGATAAAGCATGAAACTTTCCGCTCCCTATTATGAGTATGGGAGCAAGGGGTTTTATTTTTGAACAGCCCAGTATTTGTTCGAAGGCGAGAATCTTGTGGGTTTTTTTAAGTTTCTTTTTTATTTTTTCTGCTAAATCTTTATACTGGATAGTATAGAGAATATGAATTTCTTTTGGCAGTTTTCCTTTTATTGTTAGCTTCCCATCCTCAAATTTTTTTCTTGCTTCAATAAATAAAACTTTCATGTAAGATCAAACATTACGAGTTTAATTATCTTAAAAAATAATAGAAAGAATTTAAAAAGATTTGTAGTCTCTTAAATTTCTGTTTCTTCTTTTTTTACTTGTTTCTTTGGCTTATAAATTTCTGCAAAACTTGGAGTAACTATGATTACGCTTTCTCCAAATCCAGCTACCTCTCCTTCTAAGGCATCTGCTGTTTTTTTAATTTTAGCAATAACTCTTTTCAATTCTATCATATCTCTTTTCTTGATAGGACTGATATCGATTACAGCTATTGTGTAGCCTTCCCTTAATGCATCTAGAATTTCATTGACATCCTCAAATTTTCTAAGAATAAAAGGTCTCACGATAACTTTATTTTTCTTGATTTCTTGACCCAAATCAATTTCAATATACTCTGGTTCCTCTTCTTTCTTAAAAAATTTCCCGAAGCTTTCTTTTATTTTTTTGAATGGCATAAAAAATTTAAACCGGTAGAGTTTATAAATATTTCTATAAAATTTTACTACTAAAAATTTATTTTGATTTAATTGAGAAGTCTTTAATTCCTTTTAAGAGCTCTTTTTGGATTTCTGGTCTTTTAATTTCTTGTCTAGAACTTTCCTTAGATTCTCTATTTTTTCTCTTAAAATTTTTTCCTGATTTTCTATTGCTTTTATTCTTAAGTTTAGCGTATCTCTCTTTTCTTCTAATTCTTTTATTATGTCATCTTTGTCTGCCTTTACCATGACTTGCCCAACAATTTTGTATATGTTACCTTTAGTTTTTTTCACTTCTTCTAAAGCTGAATTAGTTTCATTTAATTCAATTTGAAATGTTTGTTTTTGTAGAAGAAAATTTTGTAAGTACTGTTCTGCCTGATTAAGTTCTTGTATATTCTCTTGCAACTCTTTATTTATACTCATTTGCTTTTAATAATTTTAATTCTCTTTATTTATTCTGCTTTAACCTTGGTTATGTGCTTTCTTGGTTTATAGAAAACCTTGCTATTGCAATTAGGACATGCAAATCTTTTCTCTAAATTTTTGCTAGATATTTGTTTACCACATTTAAAACATTTATATGTAACCATTTTTATTCTACAATTTTTAGTATTATAAATTTAACTATTAGGTTTATTTAAGATAAAAAGTATCTGAGGCAAACTTCTTGCCGCATTTTTTACACTTCCATATTCCTTTTGCTAATCTCTTTACTCTGCCATTACAAAAAGGACATGTCTGTTTTTTCCTCTGCTTAGATTCTACTTTTATCAATTTTTTCCTAACTCTCAAACCGTGCCCTGACCCAAATCTGCCTGCTGATTTTATTTTTCTTGTTCTCATTTTTTATATGAGTGGGGATGCGCGGATTTGAACCGCGGTCAGAAGCTCCCAAAGCTCCGATGCTAACCAGACTACACCACATCCCCCACATCATTAAATTTATTGATTTAAATTAATATTATTTCTTTTTCTCCTCTGTTTTTTCTTCAGTTTTTTCAGCTTCTTTTCCTTCCCCTCCTACTTCTTCTGCAGCTTCTTTTGTTTCTTTAGCTTTTTCTTCTGCTTCTTTCTCTTCTTCTTTCTTAATTATTTCTTCTTGCTTCTCTTTGATTTCCTCAAAATACTCTTTTAATTTACTTAATTTTTCCTCACTAGCCTTATCTTTTTCTTCTTCTATTTCTTTATCATATTTTCCAGAGGTAATTTGCTCTTCTACTTTTTTTGGATCTTGACTCTCTATTAGAACACCTAAACTAACACAGCTTCCAACAACTGACCGGACTGCTGCTTTTAAATTATTAGCCAACATGTCCTGTTGCTTAGTTTTAGCTATTTTTATAACTTGTTCTATTGCTAAATTCCCTGCTTTTAATTTTTTTTGTTCCCCACTTGCTTTTTCTATCCCTAACTCTTTTTTAATAAGCTCAGATACTGGTGGAGATGCAACCTTAATTGTAAAATTTTTTGTTTTCGCATCTACATCTAATTCAACAGGCACTTTTAAACCTTTGAACTTTTCAGTGGCTTTATTAACTTCTTCTATTACCTTGCCGATATTTATTCCTAGAGGCCCTAACTTTTGAGCTATTGTTGGCCCTGGTTTCATGTCCCCGCCTTCTACTAATAGTTTTATTATCATTTTTCTTCTTCCTCCATATCTTCTTCAGATTCTTCTCTTCTTATTATTCTTAGATTGTCAATTTTGACAGTGACTGGAATAGGTATTGCTGCTTGTAATAGTGTAACTACTGCTTCTCCTTTTGATTTATCTACTCTTAAAACTTTTGCCTTTTCCTTTTTGAAAGGTTCAGATATAATCTCTACAATATCATTTTTTTCTATTTTTATTTCTGCTACAGTAGGCTCTAACATGTTTTTTATTTCGTTGTAATTTACTGTTTTTCCGAGTATGCCTTTTACATAAGGTAAGTTAAAGGCAGCTTCTTCTGCTACCTCCCTTTCTTCTGCTTCTAAAAAAATATAGCCTCTTAATCCATGAGGTCTGACTAAACTATAAACAGGAAGATTTTTCTTCTCTATTTTTTCTTTTATCATATCCAAAACTTTATCTTCTTTATTTGTTGTTACTTTAACTACATATATCATTTTCCCAGCTCCAACTACCTCTTAACTTATGAGAAGTAGTCGATATTATTTAAAATTAGTGGTTTATAAAGTTTTTTGTTGTTTTGAATAAGACCTGCATACATCATTAAAATCTTCCTGTGTTATTGTGTATTCTCTTTTACATTTAGGGCAGGTTGCATTCATTGTGCCACCATTTAATGAAAGAGTTAGGCCAACTAAAGAATGATTTATATATAAAAGGTGTTGGGAAGCTGGATCGTAGCTGTTTCTTTTCAGTCTTGATTGTTGCTCTTCGCTTATCCTTTCTTTTGATGAGGTTGGAGAAGAAATACTTCCCCTAGGTAAAACTCCACAAGATGGACAATCTGCTACAAAATGCAGGCGGGGAGTATTTATCCCTGCATCAACTAAATAGATGAGTGGTTTGACCGAATCTTCCATTTTACTTAAAAATATTCATGATTAAGGCAATAAGAAATCCGACTAAACCTATCGCTAATATTCCTAAAGCAGAAACTTTAGCTACTGTCTTAAATTCTGTTTGAGTTGGCTTTCTCAGAATATGCCATACTCTTACACATTTTGTTAAAAAACTTTTAATATGAAACATGAAAATAAAGGGAAAAGAGGATTTTTAAATTTGTTGATTTGATAGTTCTGTGATTGCTTCTAAACCCACATATAACTTTCCTCTATATCTTGCTTCTGGTTTTCTTAAACTCCTTCTGTAAGAATAGTATTAACATAATAACCTGCCTCTTGTAGAATCTGTCGTGCCTCTTTATCTTCTTTAGAAGGAGTTCGATTAACAAGTAAGCTTACCCATTTCCTTTTTATTAATTCTCTAATTTTCTTTTTTTTCCAGGCATTTTCACTCATAAAACTCTATACCAAGCTCAGAAGCCATATCACTTCTTTCTCTTTCTTCAAGGGTCTCTTCTCCTCCTAAGATTTGACTACTCTTCACTCCAGTCACAATCAACATTACTCTAATTGATTTTTCCATATCTTGTGAAATTTGAGCCCCCCAGATAAGTTTGGCTTCTGTTCCTAGTTTTTCTGATATATATTCTATTATGCTCCTAGCCTCATCTAAACTTAAATCAGGTCCCCCTATAATATTAACTAAGGCTCCATTAGCATTGCTTACATCTACATCCAACAGAGGATTTTGTATTGCTTTTTCTACTGCTTCTATTGCTCTTTGTTGGCTATCAGATTCGCCCATTCCTATTAAACTTACTCCTCCGTTTAACATAACAGCTTTTATATCAGCAAAATCTAAATTTACTAATCCTGCTTTAGTTACTAGCTCTGTTGTTCCTTTAACAGCATTAGTCAAAATCTCATCGGCGACTTTAAATGCTGTATGTAAAGGCAGTTCAGGAGCCAATTCAAGCAGCTTATCATTTGGGATAACAATTAAAGTGTCTACTACACTCTCTAATCTCTCTAAGCCATAATTTGCATTTTCTATTCTTTTTTTCCCTTCAATAGTAAATGGTAAAGTAACTACTCCTATTGTTAAAGCGCCTGCTTTTTTAGCAAGTTGGGCTATTACTGGAGCTGCTCCTGTGCCTGTTCCTCCGCCCAAACCGCAAGTAACAAAGACCATGTCACTTCTCCCTAACTTTTTCTTAATCTCATGTTCAGATTCATGGGCAGCCTCTTCACCTACCTTTGGATTACTTCCTGCACCCAAACCCTGGGTAAGTTCTCTTCCTATAAGGATTTTAAAATCAGCATTTGTATAAAGCAGGTCTTGAGCATCTGTGTTTACAGCAATTAACTCTGAACCTTTAATCCCTATTTCTTTCATTCGGTTAATAGTATTTCCACCGCCACCACCAACACCTATTACTTTTACTTTAGCTGACTGCTTTTTCAATAATTCCTCTAACTCACGGTCAATATCAAGAACCTCTTTCATTCCTTGCTCAGAAAATTCTTCTCTAGAATCTATATTAGATAATTCAGCCATACCCTTCTAATAACTTTAAAGTTTATAAATTTTTATATAGAAATTTATATATTTTGAACAGAGAATTATTCTACATTCTTTTTTTCTTTTACCTCTAAATCCAATCCTAAAATTTCCTTGAATTTCTCTTTAAACAGTTGAATAAATTTCTTTTCTTCTGGCTTTGATTTTAAAATTAATTTTTTCTCTTTGATATCAAAAGGGAATTCTTTTTTAAAGAAAACTAACATTAAAGCCTTAACTTTTTCTTTCATCTCCTTTATTTTTCTTTTTATTTTTAACTCATAGACCACTTTCTTTCCTGCAACAGGATTATTGAAGTCAACTATCACTCTACCCCCACTTACTGCAGAAATTTTTCCCAACAAACCATCAAAAGAAAACATCATTCCTGCTTTGGGTGTAATGTTTTGCCCTCTAAATACAGACAGGGGCATAATTTTTATTAGCTCCCTTTTTCTCTCGCCAAAAGCTTTTTCTGGTGGGAGAGTTAGGGTATAACTTTTACCAACTTCCTTACCTACTAAGAAATCATCTATAGCTGACAGAATCATATTTTCACCAAGACATATGGTAAGAGGTTTTATCTTTGTATTTAAATTTAGTTTTTTAGCTTCTTTCTCTACATTAGTATCAAATATCTGGCCAGTATCTTTAATTTTTCCTGTATATTCTATCTCAACAAAATCATTTTTCCTCAATTTTTCTTTCATTTTTGTATTTTCCATCATCAAAATTGACCAATAAGGTTTATAAACTTATTTTTTTTGTTTTAGTTATGACACTCAAATTAATTAATGCTACTGAAGTTAGGAATGGTAATGTTATAATGATTCAGGATGAACCTTGTGTTGTAAAGAATTTTGATATAAGCAAAACAGGAAAACATGGCCACGCCAAAGTTAGAATTGAAGCAGTAGGGGTTTTTGACAATAAGAAAAAAGTTATTGTTGTTCCAGGCCATGAAAGATTTCAAATACCAATGATTAATAAGTTAAAAGGGCAAGTGTTAAATGTGCAAGGTGAAAAAGCGAATATAATGGATTTGGAAAGTTTTGAAACAATGGATGTAGCAATAGGCCAAGATATTAAAGAAGATATTAAAGAAGGAGACAATATTGAATATTGGGATATAAATGGAAAGAAGATAATTAAAAGAAAGTTTTAATAGAAAAAATGGCAACAAAAATTCCAGCTGCTCAACAAAGACTATTTCACAGAATTTTTGTATGTAAAAATTGTGGAAGCAAAATTAGGGCTGACCCTAAAAAGATTATTGAAGGCAAAGTTAAATGCAGAAAGTGTAAAAAAAGAGCTTTCCGTACAATAAAAAAGAAGTAAAATGGGTTTTTTTATTTATGACCTGATTTTCTTAATAGTATTTGGAACTTTTCTAACAATATTTCTTATAAAAAGAAAAGAAAAAATACAAAGAGAAGGTATATTGATTCTTTATAGGACCAAATTAGGGATTAAAATTATAGATTATTTATCTAAAAGGCATAAAAAATTTATAAAATCATTAGAGTATATTGTCATTTTCATTGGCTATGCTTTAATGTTAAGTATGCTTTATCTTTTATTTCACCTTGTGTATATATTTTCTAAATTTCCAGAATTTATTAGGGCTGTAAAAATTCCGCCATTAATGCCTTTAATTCCTTATATACCGAGAATTTTTAAAATAGATTTTTTGCCTCCTTTTTATTTTACATATTGGATAATTGTTTTGGCTGTAGCTGCGATAAGTCATGAATTTTGTCATGGAATCTTTTCCAGAATAAATAATGTCAAGATAAAAAGCACTGGTTTTGCTTTTTTAGGCCCTTTTACTGGAGCTTTTGTAGAGCCTGATGAAGCTAAAATAAAAAAGTTGCGAATTAAAAATCAGCTCGCAATTTTATCTGCTGGCACTTTTGCTAATATTTTGATGACTCTTCTTTTCTTTATAATTATGTGGCTTTTTTTTATTTCTGTCTTTACACCTGCAGGAGTAGTATTTAATACATATACTTTTTCAGTTGTTAATGTAAGTCAAATAAAACCTGCTGGAGAAAATCTTTTTGTCGAATTTAATGGCGGTTTAAATTTAACCAAAGTTTCTGTTGATGGTAAGAATTACTATGTAGAAAATAAGGATTTAAAGTTGAAAGAAAACACAATTATTGTCTATGAAGATACACCGGCACTAAAAGCAGGTCTTGCAGGAGTAATTATAGAATTTGAGGGTAAAAAAATCAGGACTAATAGAGACTTACAGCAAGAACTTTTAAGTAAAAAACCTAATGAGATAGTAAAAATAAAAACATTATTCAATAATTCTATAAAAAAATATGAGATTAAATTAATAGAAAGGCCTGACAATAAAAGCCGGGCATATTTGGGAATAGCCCTAATCAGAACTGAGAGCTTATCTTTGTTAGGTAAGTTGAGAAGTAAAATTTTATTTTTCAAAGATCCAAATACTTATTATAAGCCGAAAATAGCTGAAGACTTGGTTGTTTTTATATACAACCTTATCTGGTGGATTATTCTTATCAATTTTAGTGTTGCTTTAGTTAATATGCTGCCCTTAGGTATATTTGATGGCGGCAGAGTTTTTTTCTTAAGTGTTTTGGCAATGACAAAATCTGAAAAGATAGCCAGAAAAGCATATAAGTTTTCTACTTATTTTTTATTATTTATCTTTTTGTTGTTGATGTATTTGTGGTTTATTAATTTTTTTGGATTATAATTAAAATAAGTTTTTATCTTTATTAATTTATAACTTATTATAACTTAACTTAACAACTTAATAGGACTTATTTTAGATAGGTTTAAATAAAATTTTTTCTTCAGTTTGTGGGGCTGGTAGTCTAATGGCTTAGGACATCTTCTTCGCTAGAAGAAAATCTGGGTTCGATTCCCAGCCAGTCCATTTTTGTTTTTTGTAAATTATTATTTTTATTATTTAGTAAGATTTAAAATAACTATCATTTTGGTCTTGTTATGATATCTGAAAAAGTAAAGAAAATATTGAAGAAACAGCACTATTCTCTTGTTGGCAAACATTCAGCTGTACAGATATGCAGATGGACAAAAAAAAGTTTGAAAGATGAAGGAGTTTGTTATAAAGAGAAATTTTATGGCGTAAAAAGTCATAGATGCTGTCAGATGTCTCCTTACATAGCTTGTCCTAATCAATGCGTACATTGCTGGCGTCCTATTGAACTGGATTATGGTTTAAAATTGGAACCTGAAATAGAAAGTATAGATAAGCCAAAAGAAATTATAAAGAAAAGCATAGAAGCTCAAAGAAAATTATTAAGTGGATTTAAAGGTTATGAGAAAGTTAACAAAAAGAAATTAGAAGAAGCTCAAAATCCTACACAATTTGCCATATCTTTAATAGGAGAACCAACTTTATATCCAAAATTAGCTGAACTTATCTGGGAATTAAGAAAACAGGGCAAATCTACATTCTTAGTTACAAATGGTTTATATCCAGAAAGATTACTAGAATTGAAAAAGAAAAAAGCTCTTCCAACCCAGCTCTATGTTTCCTTAAATGCGCCCAACAAAGGGATGTATGAAAGGTGGCATAGGTCTAAATTAAAAGATGCCTGGAAAAGATTTAATTCTACTTTAGCCTTATTCTCAAAATTGTCCACAAGGAGGGTAATTAGGCTAACTTTAGTTAGGGATTTGAATATTTCTCCTGACTACCTGAAAGGATATGCAAAATTAATTTTAAAAGCAAAACCGGATTTTATTGAAGTTAAAGCTTACATGGCAGTAGGTTATGCAAGAAAAAGATTAGAATATGAAAGAATGCCTTCTCATGATGAGATTAAGGATTTTGCAAAGAAACTTTTAAAATTTTTGGGAGAATATAAATTTTTAGATGAACAAGTAATAAGTAGAGTTGTGTTGTTAGGCAAAGATAAAGGGAAAATGAAGATTAAGAAGAGTGAGATTTAGAATATTTTTCTCTGGCATTTTCTTCATCTTCTTCATTTAAAAAGCTGGGAGAAAAAAATCTGTCATCTTCCAGACCCTCGGTAAAGTAAAGATCCATAAGTCTTTGCGCTTTTCTGAGAACAGAATCCCTTGGGTTTTTTTCCAAAAGAAAGATAAATTCTGATTCATCGAGAATTCTGCCATTAGGCAACGCTACTCTGTCAGGGATATATGGATTGCCTTGCCAATCTTGTAGATAGACAAAACCCTCACTTTCAAGTGAGTTAATCTCTTCTCGAATTCTGGAAATAGAATCATCAAAACTTTCAGAATTATTGGTAGATTCCATTTTAATCCTAAATCCTACAGGTAAATAATTCCCTCTTTGGTTAGGGCAGTAAATCTAACTCCAACAGGAATAGAAAGTAGAGCTGAGATTAAAGCCATATGCTCTTTTCCTGTTCCTGAAGCTATAGATAAAGCAACTTCTGTTCCCTTAATTTTGTTCTTTAATTTTTTTTCCAACTCCTCTTTTAAGTCCTTAATTCCTTGGCTACTTTTCACTTTTATAAACTCGTGTTTTTGCTCACAATTGAATTTTTCAGCAAATTCATTTCCTATTAGGATTACATTTTCCCATTCTCCTCTTTTTATTAGGCCAGCTACTTGTCCCCAAGTCCCTTTTCCTGAAGATAACAAAGCTATGAGTTCCATTTTGTTTAGTTTTTATTTGGTCTTGCTTTTTTATAAAAAGAGTGCATTTATAATAATTTGTATAGTAAAGTTTATAAATAACTATCTCTAAGCAAAATTGCCATAAACACAGAAAATTGAAATTTTCTGTTTATTCAACTCTTATGGGTTGAAGACTACATAATCAAGAGATAAATTCTAGGCTCTTGGTTTATAATGTAGGAGGCAAGAAATTTCACTATACAACTTATTGAAATTAAAGTAATAAACGAATTTGGGTAAGAGAATGGAAAAAGCTAAAATTTTAGAAGCTCTAAAAAAATTAAGAGAAGAGACTAAGAAAAGAAATTTTTCTCAATCTGTAGACTTAATTATAAATCTTAAAAATTTTAATGTTAAAAGCGAGTCTATAAACCTCTTTTTAGAGTTGCCGCATAAAGTAAAAGACAAAAAGATTGCAGCTTTTCTAAATAAAAAAAGCAATCTTGTCGACACTATAACAAAACAAGAATTTGATAAGTATAAGGATAAGAAAAAGATAAAGAAACTTGTTAAGAGTTATGATTTCTTTATCTCTGCAGCTTCCTTAATGCCTACTGTTGCTTCTACATTTGGAAGATATTTGGGTCCTGAAGGAAAAATGCCTTCGCCCCAATTAGGGATATTAAGACAAGAGAGCGAGGAAGAAATTAAGGGTGTTTTAGCTAAGTTCGAAAAGGTTGTTAGGATAAAAAGTAAAGAACCAAGTTTGAAAATTTGTATAGGGAAAGAAAATATGAGTGACGAAGATATATCTGAAAATATTATGGCTACTTACAATGCTATAATAAATGCTCTTCCTAAGAAAAAAGAGAATGTTAAGAATATTATAATTAAATTTACTATGGGAAAGCCATTGAAAGTAGAATAAAAATGGAAAAAGAAAAGAAAAAATTTAGAGATAAAGAAATTCCAGAGAAGAAGAAAAAGCAAGTTGAGGAAATTGTAGATTTAATAAAGAAAAGCGAGAGTATAGTTATTGTTTCTATTAAAAACCTGCCAACAAAACAATTCCAGTTGATAAAGAAACAATTAAGGGGCAAGGCAATAATAAAAGTTGTGAAGAAGAGTATAATAAGTAGGGCGATAGATAAAATAGAAAAAGGTGCTATTAAAAATTTTAAAAAATATTTAGGGGAGGACCAAGCATTAATTTTCTCTGAACTGAATCCTTTTGAGTTATCTTCTATTCTTTCGAAAAATAAATCTATGGCAAGAGCTAAGGTTGGACAAAAGGTAGAAGAAGATGTTGTTATTGAACCCGGGCCAACCGAATTAGTTCCTGGACCAGTTATTTCAGAATTAGGTGGTTTGGGTATTAAATTTGCGGTAGAAGATGGTAAAATAAACATCAAAGAGAAAAAAGTTATTTTAAAGGCGGGAGAAGAAGTTAACGAACAAGCAGCAAGTATAATGGGTAAGTTAGATATGAAACCTATTGCAGTAGGTTTAGAGCCTGTAGTTGCTTATGATGCTAAAGAAGACAAGATATATGAAGATATAAAGATAGACCAAGACAAAGTGTTAGAGGAATTAAAAGAAAGCAAGAGAAAGGCATTAGGATTTGCTGTCAAGATTGTATATGCTTGTAAGGAAACAATTGGGTTCTTATTAAGGAAAGTTGAGGCTGAAAAAAAAGTTTTGGAAAAATTTATTAAAGAAGAAAGTAAGGAAGAAGAAAATACTCAACAAAATAAACAAGAAGAAAACAAGGAGGAAGGAAAATAAAAATGGAATATATGTATGCCGCGCTTTTACTTCACAAGTTGGGGGAGGCAATTAGTGAAGAGAACTTGAAAAAAGTTATTTCAGCTACAGGGAAACCAATAGATGAAGCGAAAGTTAAAGTGTTAGTAGAGAGTCTGAGAGATGTTGACATAGATAAAGAATTAGAGCAAGCAACTGTAACAAGCGTAGCTCCAGCTGCAGGTGGAGAAGAGAAAGTTGAAGAGAAGAAAGAAGAAAAAGAAGAAAAAGCATCAGAAGCTGCAGAAGGCCTGTCAAGTCTGTTTGGTTAGTTTTAATTATTAAAGATAAAAAAAGACAGGTCTTTTCAAAGCTAGTTCTAACTGTAAAGTTTAAAAGTCTCTATTTTCTTGTAAAAATATGCCGCTGTCGCATAATGGTATTGCACCAGGCTTGAGAGCAGAAGAACCTGGGTTCTTCCGAACAATCTCCTTTATAAAGAACAAGCAACCTGGGCCCTTCGGGGCATCCCGGTTCGATTCCGGGCAGCGGCGTAGTTTATTATGACAGAATTAAATTTGAATATTAAAAAGAACAATATCTAACTCTTAAAAATTTCTTTTAAATTTTTCCAGAAAAGCTTAATTTTATCAAAAAACCCTTCTTCCTTTTTTTCCAATTCTTGTAAGATTGGTTCTCTTTCTATTTTTATTAATGGTTTTTCTTTTAATTTTGGTGCAGATTTTGCCAACTCTTCATTAGTTATTTTTATGGCCCTACTTACCTCACTCCTCGAATAGCCTTGGTTGATTAAAGCCCATTTTAAACTTTCAAGAGTGTAACCTTTAGAAAGATTTTTTTTCAAATAGTCTACCAACTGTTTGATGTAACTTTCTGCCATATCTATGCCTCTTTTTTATTTTAAATTAAAGAATTAAAAGTTTATAAAGTTTGTTAAGAATGGGTTGTCTAAAAAATAAATATAAACCTCTAGAACCTGAATTATTAATTTAAGATTTTAAGGTGATAAATTCCTACAAAAAACATACCTAAAAGAATAAAACTGCTAACTAAAAAATTTAAGCAACAGGCGTGGAAGATTCAAGAATAGCATACGAACACGCATTAAAATCATCAGGAAAAAAGAGAAAATGTAATGGAATTTTTCATGAGGGTTATCCTGGTGGTGATGAAGTTGAAGCTTCCTGTTTCAAAAGACAGGGTCCTGGTTAGTTATATTAATAATAATTGGAATAATTGTTTATTTATTCTACAGGAAAAAGAAATCTTTAACAAGTTTTTAATTGGTTTTAAAAAACTCAAAAATTGTTTTTAAATATGTTGTCTTTCTACTTTTGGATGCTCGTGTCCTTCTTCTATTCTCTCTTTTAGGTTTTCTATTTGCTTTTGTTTTTCTTTTTCATAAAATTTTTTTCTTGTCTTAAATTTCTCTATTATTTTGGCTGTATATTGTCCGCCTAAAAAATGAGGCATAACTACATAATCAGCTCCTTCTTTGTAAAGTTTTAATGCATCAGAAATTTGATGTGCAGTTAATATAACAACCGATTTGTTATTTGTCTTCCTTATCATATTTAGAATGAGAAGATTAATTTCAAAATCTGGAATAGTAGAAATGATAAGTTTTGCTTTATCTATTCTTAAGTCTTGTAAAAATTCTGTATCCTGCGCATCACCATATACACAAACTATTTTTTTAGCTTCAAGCTTTTTAACTGTTTCTGGATTGAAGTCAACTATTATATACCTCCTTTTTAGTTTTGTTAAGGTTTTAAGTAAGGAAAATCCAATTCTATTATACCCAAACAAGATAAATTCATAATCTTTCTTTTTCAACTCTCTCTCTTTTATCTTCTTTCTTTCAAATATGCTTAGTGGCTTAGAAAATAGAGGGAATATTTTGTTAGAATAAATCATAGCATAAGTTGAAAAAGCAATAGTAATGATGCCAGTTAATATTATTACAGGGGAAACTGATTTTGGTATTTGGCCAAGAGAAGATGCAAGAGCAATTAAAATAAATGAAAATTCTGAGATCTGACCTAAAGAAATTCCAGTAAAGAAGCTTGTTCTTTTTGTATAACCAGTAATTCCTAAAGAAGCCATTATAATTAAAAGTTTAAAGATAATGACAAAAGCAGAGAAAATTAAAGCAGGTTTTAAAATAGAAGGTATACTATCAAGAGGAAGGTTCATTCCCAATAAAACAAAAAATATGACTATGAAAAAATCTCTTAATGGCCTTATTTTAGATGCTATCTCTGCATGGTATGGAGAAAGGGAAAGAGACATTCCAGCAAGTAAGGCGCCAATTTCCATGCTTTTAAAAAGATAAAAAAATGTTGAGGCGAGTAAAAAGCACCACCCTATTGAAAAAAGTAGGAGAAGCTCTTGATTTTTTGCCACAAATTTTGTTATGCTTGGCAAAACATAAACACTCAAAAATATAAGTGAGATTATAACAAGTGCAGCATAAAAAATAATGTTAGGGGATACACTCCAACTAAAACCTTTTGAAAAATAGGATAAGAAAAGTAAAAGGAAAATAACAACAATGTCTTGTAAAATTAATATACCCACAGATATCTTACCATATAAAGTTTCTAAGTCAGATTTATCTGAAAGTATTTTTGTAATTATAATAGTAGAGGAAAAAGTTAAAGCAAAAGCTATGTATAATGAAGTGATGATAGGAAAATTAAGAAGTAAAGCGAGGAAAAAAGCAGCAAGGGCTGTGAAAACTATCTGTATGGTTCCTGCAACAATAGAGATAAACCCAACTTCTTTGATTACTTTAGGGTTTAGATGTAAACCAACTATAAATAAAAGGAAGGCAACTCCCATCTGTGAGAAAGTCTGCACTGTTTCATTTTCTGATACCAGGTGAAGAAAAAAAGGGCTTATCAAAATACCAGTTATTATATAAGCTATAATTGGAGGTTGTTTTAAAATTCTTGCAACAAAAGATATAACAAGAACAGCTAAAATCAGCATACTTATTTGAATGAATATGCTTAACATTTTGGTTTTCCTCTTTTTTTAACTTAGTCGTGTAATTATTTAAATTTTATCGGTTTAACCCTTTTATAATATTTTACAGCTTCTTTTAATTCAATCTGACTTTCTGCATAAATTGTTAAGATAGTTTGGCCTTTTTTTACCTCTTCTCCTACATGTTTGTGCAAGTAGAGACCAGCTGCTTTGTCAAGAGGGCAGCCAGCAATTCTAGCAAGAGTATTAAGTTCTTGTATTTTTATCTCTTTGATTTTGGAATTTTTTGTAGCTTTGATGTCTTTTTTGTATTTTGCTTTTTTTATCTCCTTTACTTTACCTTTCTGGGCTTTAACAATTTCCCTGAATTTTTCCAAAGCTTTTCCAGAATCAAGGAGCTGTCTTGCTAACTTTAAACCTTGGCCTTTTTTTGCTTTTCCTGTTAACTCAAAAAGTTTTCCAGCAAGTTCTAAAGACCTTTCTTCAAGTTTATGGCAACTGTCTTCTCTTTTCAAAACTTTAATCACATCTGAGATTTCAAGAGCTGGACCGATTCCGTTTCCTAAAGGTTCTTCTACTTTTTTTAATGAACATGCTATTTTAATATTAAAGTGCTTGGCTAATTTTTTGAATTTTCTCTCCAGATTTTTAGCTTCTTTCTTATTTACTTTTGCATTTTTTCCGTATGGTATGTCTATTAAAACATATTTTGCATTAACTGCCAGTTTTTTAGCTATTATACTGGCTAGGAGCTGGGCTTCAGGATCGAGATTTAATAATTTCTCTACTCTTATTATCCTATCATCTGCAGGAGCTAAATTAAGAGAGCCGCCCCAAACTAAACATGCCCTTGTCTTTCTCAAAATTTTTTTTATTTCTGGAATTGTAAAATCAACTTTACATATTGTTTCCATTGCGTCTGCTGTTCCAGCAGGAGATGTGATAGCTCGAGAAGATGTTTTAGGTATTAATAAGCCAGCTGAAGAGCATATAGAAATAACTATTGGCGTTGTCCTTCCTGGAACTCCTCCTACACTGTGTTTATCAACTATTTTTCCTTTCAAATTCAGTCTTTTACCAGTATCAACTATTGCTTTAGTCATATATGCTATCTCTTTCATTGACATGCCACATTTGTAAACTGCTGAAACAAAATATGCTATTTCTGCTTCTGTCAACGCATTTTTAACTACATCTCTTATTATTTCTTCAAACTCTTTTCTACTAAGCTTTTTACAGGAAAGTTTTTTTTGTATTAATTCTAAACTCTTTGGTCTTGTCGCGGGCTCTATATCAATTAGAATATCTTCTTTCAGCTTCATTGCTGTTGAAACTTCAGTTGAGACTACAATTTCATTTTGTTTTAGAAATCCTGTTGCTATGTCTACTACTGCCGCAATTCTTTTCCCTCTTCTTTCTATATAAACCCTATCATTTACATGGAGACTTGATTTTTCAGCAAATTTTTTGTGTAGTATGACAACTGGTCTACCTGCTGATAATTTGAGAAGTTTAACTTTTAGTTTTGCCATTTTCCTCTTTTTTGTTTCTAATTTTCAAGATTAAAGGATTTTTATATCTTATTATAACGCCCCATTATCTAAAATCTAAAAATTTTATGAGAATAAGCTAGGAAATTTGTTTTTTCTGTATGCATCTAAAATTAATAGTAAATAAGAAAGGATTAAAGGACCAATAATTAAACCAAGTATACCAAAAACTATCAAGCCACCAATCATTCCTATTAGAACTATAACAGTAGGAATTTCTGTTTTTTTAGATACAATATATGGCCTAACTATATTATCAACCCATGATACAAATAAAGCGCCATAAATGAAAAGACCAACTCCTAAAACAATTTTTCCTGAAATTAATAAATAGATAGAAGAAGGAAGCCATATAACCCACGCACCTATCACTGGAATAATTGCCGCAAATATCGCAAGAACAGTAAGTAAAAGAGCATTGGGAACTCTAAATATAAATAAACCAATACCAGTTAAAATTCCTTGTAATATGCCGACAACAATAAATCCATAGATAACGGCGTTGGTTATATCTTTAAATTTTTTGGCAAAATCTTTTTCTGTAGGTTTAGAAAAAGGCGAAAGAGTTTTTACATAGTCCCTAAAAAGTTCTGCATCTCTCATCCCAAAAAAGAAAACAAAAAAAACAACAACTAGTTTTAATACAAAACTTGGCAGATTTAAAAGAAGAGTTGAAGCACCAGAAAGTATTTTGCTTACAATAGTGGTAACAAAATTATTGAAAGAGAGGGCAAAATCTTTTGAAAATTCTGTCTGGGCTAAAGAAGGGAAGATTTTTGTAAGGAAACCAAAAAGGTTTAGATTCTGAGCATAAAGATATATTTCAAATATCTGTTTAGCTACATAAGGCAACAAAAACCAGAGGGGCAAGAGAACAAAGAAAATAACAAGAAAGACTATAATTAAAGCAGAAATATTTTTTTCTTTAATAATATGAAAAACTTCTGTGTATACTGGATAAAAGATATAGGCTAAGATTAATCCAATTATTATAGCAGATAATATGGGCCAGAGTATAACAAAGGATAGGACGGCTAAAATTCCTAGAGCAATGAAAATAGATAATTTTTTAAATGAAATAAAGTCTTTCATATCTTAAAATACAAAAATAGATTTATAAATCCTTCGAAATTTTAAAATAGAGAAGAAAATGGAGTGTTTTATTAAAAAAATTTTTGAAAGCAGGGTAGATGAACAAGTACATAATAAATTTGTAAGGTTTGGAAAAGGTAGATATGAAAAAAGAGCTATTTTGTCTTTAAATAAAGGTGTTAAAGTTAAGGTTAAGGGAAGTTTTGAGTATGCTAATGATTTTGTTTTATTAACAGCTTCTCTTTCTAATGTTAAGTTCTCTGGAATTATATTGAGTAAAGAACCCTTAAATTTGGAAAATGAGAAGAAAAAAGCAGGGGTATATAGTTATGATATTAAGAGTATAGAAAGTGAAAAAATAAAAGAGTTAAAAGATAAGATTTACTTTTTTTTATTAGATGTGGAAACTCCTGATTTGAAATTGAAAATTAAAAAAAGACTTCCTAAGCCAAGCAAAAGTGGTTCTGGAAAAATTAATGATAAATTCTGTCAGTTAGAAGCTAGCTTAAAATATTGGCCTAAAATCAAGGAGGCTTTTTTCTGGGATATTCCTGATTGTAAAAAAGCAAGAATAGAACATGAATATAAAATTAAGGAGTTGATTATGCCTTCAAAAGAAAAAATTGGGGATTTTGAATTGTTAAGGTTAAAAACAAAAAGAAAAGGGGAAATTATTAGAAAGGCAGAAGTGGATGGTAAGGAAGAAGTTAGGGAGAAGAATTTTGTTGCTTAATAAAAAGAAAAACCTTTAAAAACCTGTTTTTTCTTTGAATTTTACTCAGGGCATTGTAGAAAGTAAAATGGATAGTTTATTAAATTTTATATTGAGAGGTAGAATATGCCTAAACACAGTAAGCCACGTGCAGGAAGTTTGCAATTTTGGCCTCATAAAAAGGCTAGAAAGTTTTTGCCTAGTGTGAACTGGAAAGCTATAAAGTCTGATTCTTCCTTGCTTGGTTTTATAGCATATAAAGCTGGTATGTCTTCTTGTATTGTCAAGAATCTAACAGAAAATGCTTTAAATAAGGATAAAAGAATTCCTATTCCAGTTACAATATTGGAAGTTCCTCCAATGAAAATTTTTTCTGTCAGATTTTATAAAGAGGGCAAGGTTACAGAAGAAATTTTAGCTGAAAATCTTGAGAAAGAGTTGAAAAGGAAAGTCAAATTACCAAAAAAGAAAAAAACAAGTGAGAAGATTGATAATATTAAAGATTATGATGATGTTAGAATTATAGTATATAGTTTAGTAAAAAAAACTGGTATAAAGAAGAAGCCTGACTTGGCGGAGGTGGCGTTAGGAGGAAATTTAGAAGAAAAAATTAAATTTATCAAAGAAAACTTAAATAAAGAGATTTCAGCTTCTGAAATTTTAAAAACTGATTTAGTTGATGTTAGAGGACTAACAAAAGGAAAGGGCATACAAGGACCAGTAAAAAGATTTGGTATTAAGCTGAAACAATATAAATCAGAAAAAGGAAGAAGAAGACCTGGAAGCATAGGACCTTGGCATCCAGCTCATGTTACTTTTAGAGTACCTATGGCCGGTCAGCTTGGCTTATTTTCTAGAATAAAGTATAATAATAAAGTTATAAGTATAGGAAAAGTTACAGAGGATGAGAAAATAAATCCAAAATCAGGATGGAAAAATTACGGCAAAATAAAAACTGAATATATAATTGTTGAAGGTTCTGTTCAAGGACCTGCAAAAAGACAACTTCTCCTTACATTACCCTTAAGGCCTACTAAAAAACAATTAAAGAAAAAATATGAATTTTTGAAGTTAAGATGAAAGCTAAAGTTTTAGATAAAGAAGGAAAGGCAATTAAAGAGATAGTTTTGCCTTCTTGCTTTTGTTCTAAAATTAGAGAGGATATTTGTCAGAGATATTTTCAGGCAATTAGAAAAATGCAGCCTTATGCTCCCAACATATTTGCAGGAAAACTTTATTCTGCTTCTGGTAAGATTAGGCATGGCAGAAGGTTATGGAAAACTTCTTATGGAAGAGGAATAAGCAGAGTTCCAAGAAAAATATTTTGGAGAAGAGGTACGCAGTTTTATTGGTCTGGCTCTACTATATCTGGGACAAGAGGAGGAAGAAGAGCACATCCTCCTAAAATTGAACATTTTTTAAAGGAAAAAAAGATAAATAAAAAGGAAAAATTACTTGCTATTAGGTCTGCTATCTCCTCTACTTGTTTGTTAGAGTATTTAAGAAAAAGATATTTGAGTTTATCTGATTTAAAGGAAAAAGAGATTTCTCTTCCTTTAATTGTTTCTTCTGATTTATTAAAATTAAAAACAAAAGAGTTTTTAGAAAGTTTGAAAAAAATTTTGGGAGGAGCTTTCTTAATTGCATTGAAAAAGAAAAGGAAAAGAGCAGGTAAAGGGAAAAGTAGAGGAAGAAAGTACAAAAAAAGTGCGGGTTTATTGTTAGTTATAGGAAAGGATGAAAATAAAAAAATTTCAGGAATAGACGTAAAGAAAGTGAATGAATTAGGAATTTCTGACTTTTATCCTCTAGGTAGGCTATGTATTTATACTGAAAAAGCAATTTCAGATTTAGAAAAATTATGGCAAAAGGAGAAAGAGAAAAAATGATAGTCTTGGATATTGAGACATCAGGTTTAGATATAGGAAAAAACGGAATTTGGCAGATTGCTGCTTTGAATATGGAAACAGGAGAGGAATTTTGTGAGAAATGTAGAATAGATGGCGAAGATGAGATTATGGAAGAAGCTTTAGAGATATGTGGGAAAACAGAACAGGAATTAAAAGATAAAAGTAAGCAGACACAGAAACAATTGATTGAGAATTTTTTAAACTGGATTAGTAAGTTTGACGAGAGAATAATAGCTGGACACAATGTTGGTTGGGATATCTCATTTTTACAAAACAAATGTCTTAAATACGGTTTAAGAAAAAAATTTCATGAAGTAATAGGGCACAGAACTATCGATTTAGCTACTCTCGCCCAATTAAAATTTAGGGAGGAAAATGGAAAATTTAAAACTGAAAATGGAAAAAACAAAATGGATCTAAAATCAGTTTTGGAATTTTGTGGTATGAAAGATGAAAGAAAACAGAGTGTTAATGGAAAAATTACAGAAGGGAAGTCCCATAACGCTTTAGAAGATGTAAAGTTAGAGGTGGAATGTTTTAAGAAATTATTAGGGAGGGAAAATGAAACCAATAGCTACTGAAAAAATTGTTAAATTGATAGAATTAGAAAATACTTTGTTGTTTGAAGTAGATAGAAGATTAAGCAAAAAAGAAGTAAAAGAAAAGTTTGAGAAGATGTTTAATGTTAAAGTAGATAAAGTTAGAGTACTTATTAGAAAAAATAAAAAGCTGGCTTATATTAAGTTAAACAAGAAAAATCCAGCTATTGATTTAGCTACTAAACTTGGTATGATGTAAAATGGGAAAAAGGATTATACAGCAGAGAAGAGGAAGAGGAACTCTTACATATAAAGTTAGAAGAAAAAGTTTTAGATATAAAGTTAAATATCCTTCAGAAGAAGGAAAAGCAAAAGTTATAAAGTTGATTAATTCAGCTGGCCATACAGCTCCTCTTGCTAAAATTTTGTTAGGGAAAGAGGTATTTTATAACCTAGCCTTTAATGGAATGATTGAAGGACAAGAAATAAATGTAGGGAAAGGAAAGGCAGAGAAGGGAAATGTACTTGCTTTAAAAGACATGCCCATAGGAACAGAGATTTATAATATAGAGGTTAAGCCAGGAGATGGAGGTAAATTAATCAGGGCAGGAGGAAATTCCGCGGTAGTTGTAAGGAAAGAAAAAGGGAAAGTAGTTGTTTTGTTGCCGAGTAAAAAAGAGAAAGAATTTGATGAAAAATGTAGGGCCACTATAGGAGTAATAGCTGGACACGGAAGATTAGAGAAGCCAATTGTAAAAGCTGGAAAAAAATATTATTCAATGAAAGCTAAAGGAAAATTATGGCCTAGAACTTCGGCTGTCAAAATGAATGTTGTTGACCATCCTTTTGGCTCTGGAAGAGGAAAGACTGTAGGGCATGGAAAGAAAGGAAAGACACCAAAGAAAAATGCTCCTGCAGGAGCTAAAGTTGGAAGTCTAAAACCAAAAAGAACAGGAAGGAGGAAGAAGTAAAATGGTAGCTGAAAAAAAAGAATTTACTTATAGAGGAAAAACATTGGAGGAGTTAAAACAACTTGATATTAGAGAATTCTCTAAATATTTAAAAGCGAGAGAAAGGAGAAGTGTTTTAAGAAATTTTGATGTAATTGAAAGATTTGTCAAGAGATGC
Organism: Candidatus Pacearchaeota archaeon; assembly: GCA_017609285.1. Lineage (GTDB taxonomy): Archaea > Nanobdellota > Nanobdellia > Pacearchaeales > GW2011-AR1 > JAFCEE01. The sequence continues at coordinate 81,230 of JAFCEE010000001.1, forward strand.
AAAAAAAACGAAGAAAAGGGAAAATCAATCAGAACTCATTTGAGAGATATAATTATTGTTCCAGAAATGATAGGTTTGACTATTCATGTTTATAATGGTAAAGAATTTGTTCCTGTTAAAATTACAGCTGAAATGTTAGGCCATAGACTGGGAGAATTTTCAACAACAAGGAAACAAATTAAGCATGGGGCTCCTGGTGTAGGGGCTACTAGAAGCTCAGCTGCATTATCAGTAAAGTAAAATGGAAAATATGCCAATAAGAAGAGAAGAAGCAATTTCTTTACTTAAAAGTATGTCACAAACAGAACAAGACATGAGACACTATCTTGAATCAGAAGCAATTATGAAGGCTCTTGCTGAAAAATTAGGAGAGGATATTGAATACTGGGGTTTGCTTGGATTATTACATGATGTTGATTGGGCTTTAACAAAAAATAATGTTATGGAACATTGCATAAAAGCTGTAGAAATTTTAAAAGGAAAAGGTTTCAGCGACGAATTTATCAAGACAGTTCAGTCGCATGGTTATAACTATGAGGAGATACCTGCTTTGAAAAATAAAGAGAGAAAAGAGAAAGTTGAACACGCATTAGCAAGCGCTGAAACTGTTACTGGATTAATTTATGCGTATGCTTTAATGAGAGGCAAAAAAATAAGTGACATGAAAGTTAAGGGTTTGAAAAAGAAGTTCAAAGATAAAAGTTTTGCAGCAAATTGTAATCGAGAGGTTATAAAAGAAATTGAAAAAGTTGGTTTAAGTTTAGATGAATTTTTTCAGTTGTCAATAGAAGCTATGAAAAAAATCAAGGAGGAAATTGGTTTAATTTAACATGGAAAAAGAAAAAAAACAGGATGAAGAAAAAGAAAAAATTGAAGATAAAAAAGCAGAAGAAAAAGTAGTTGAAACTAAAGATAATAAGAAAGTAAAAAAAGATGAAGGAAAAGCAGAAGAAGGGAGAAAAAGTGAAGAAGTAAAGAGAAAAGAAGTGAAAGAAAGGGAAAGAGAAAAGAAAATAGAGAGGAAAGAAGAGGCAAAAGCAAGAGGAAAAGACCTAAGCATTAGTACAAAACATTCTGTAGCTATATGCAGGTTTATCAAGAATAAAAGAATAGAGAAAGCTATAGTTGATTTAGAACAAGTAATCAAAAGAAAAAAAGCAGTTCCAATGAAAGGCGAGATACCTCATCGTAAAGGAAAAGGTATGGAAAGAGGAAGATATCCTGTAAAGGCTTGTAAGGCATTTATTAAAGTGTTAAAAGATTTAGCTGCAAACTCTATTGTTGGTGGGTTAGAAGAACCATATATTTATATTGCAAAGGCAGACAAGGCTTCAAGACCATATAGAAGGTTTGGTTCTAGGAGATTTAAAAGAACTCATGTTTTGTTAGTTGCAAGAGACAGAAAATTTAAAGAAAAAAAGGCAAAAGAAAATAAGGAAAAAAATGAAGAAGTGAAAGAAAAAAAAGAAAAGAAAATGGGAAAAAAGGAAGAGGAGGAGAAAAAGTAAAATGGAAGAAAAAAAGTTTGTTCAGTTAAAGAAGGATGAGTATGGTGTAAAGGAGTTTATAAAAAAGGAGTTGGGAAAAGGAAAGATGTCAAGCATAAAAATAGAATACACACCAATAGGAGAAAAGATTATTATAACTACAAACAAACCAGGTTTTGTTATAGGAAGGAAAGGCGAGAGGATTACTGAATTAACAACAGTTTTGAAAAAAAAGTTTAATTTGGAAAATCCTCATATAGAGATACAAGAAATAGAAAAGCCGGAATTTGATGCGCAAAGTATGGCAGATGAAATAGCTATGGCATTAGAAAGGTTTGGAAGTTTGAGATTTAAGGTTATTGCTTATAGAACTTTAGAAAGAATTGTAAAAGCAGGTGCATTGGGAGTTGAGATAAGGTTAAGTGGAAAATTACCCGGTGAGAGAGCAAGAGTTTGGAGATTTGCTTACGGTTACTTGAAAAAAGCGGGAGATGCTGCAAGGATAGTGAGTAGAGCTGAAGCAAAGGCAAATCTTATATCGGGAACAGTTGGGATTAAAGTTGCTATCTTGCCTCCAAATGTAAAGATTCATGATCAAATCCACATTACTCCAGAATTGGTTGGAGAATTAAAAAGAAATAAAGAGGAAATAGAGATTAGTAAGGAAAAGAAAAAGGAAAAAAGAACATAAGAGGGAAAAATGGCTGTAATTAAAATGAGAGATATAGAAAATTTAAGTGAGAAAGAAATAGAGGAAAAACTGAAAGAGCTGAGAATAGAATTAATAAAGAAAAATCTCGTGGGAAATAAGTCAAGTAAAGTAAAGGCAAAAGAAATTAAAAAAGCTATAGCTAGACTACTCACAGTCAAAAAATAAAAATGGATATATGTCCAAAATGTGGCCTTCCAAAACAAGCTTGTATTTGTGAGGAGATAGCAAGAGAAGAACAGAGAATAACAGTGCAAGTAGAGAAAAGAAGATTTGGTAAATTAATAACAGTAATAAGTGGATTGGATAAAGAAGTCAATGTAAAGGATATAGCAAAAAAACTAAAAACTGAATTGGCCTGTGGTGGAACATATAGAGATGGAAAAATAGAATTGCAAGGAGATCACAGGAAAAAGATAAAACAAGCTTTAATGAAATTGGGGTTCAAAGAAGAACAAATATCTGAATAAGAGGAGGTTAAAAAATGAAAAAGAAAGAAAAGAAAATAGTAGCTAAAGATAGCTGTGCTGATCCTACTTGTCCAAAACATGGCAAGTTAAAAGTTAGAGGAAGAATTTTCAAAGGTTATGTAATAAGAAAATTTCCAAGAAGAATTGTTATAGAGTTTGAAAGAATAGTTTATATAAGAAAATATGAAAGGTCTGAGAAAAGAAAAACAAGAATCCATGCTAGATTACCTACTTGTTCAGGAGACAAGATTAATGTTGGCGACTATGTTGTTGTTGGCGAGTGTAGGCCTTTAAGTAAGCTTATACATTTCGTTTTTTTAAAAAAAGTTAAGGAGACAGAAAAATGAGAGAAGAGTTATCTGGATGTTTAATAATTAATGATGAAGGAAAGATTTTGTTGGTTAAAGAAGCGAAAGATTGGTACTGGAAAATTCCAGCTGGAAAGGTAGATGTGGGAGAAAGTTTGGAAGAAACAGCAGTTAGGGAGGCAAAAGAAGAGACTGGGTTAGGGGTGGAGATTGATGGGCATTTTACTACTTATGATTTTGAATTTAAAAGAAGATGTTTTAGGCTTCATGTTTATAGGGCTAGAATAATTAGAGGAACACCAAAAGTACAAGAAGGAGATACTATAGCAGAAGTTGGCTGGTTTCCGACTAGCTTTTTAAATCAAGAAAATACAACTCCATCAAATAAATTAATTTATCAAGATTTAAAATGAAAGCAGTTTCAGCTAAAGTAACAAGGGCATTGAATCTTGGAAGTAAAGTGATAGCTGCAGATAATTCTGGAGCAAGAATTGTTAAGATTGTAGGTGTTAAGAGAAGTGGAAGTAAGAAAGGGAGACAGGTTCCAGCTAAAATAGCAGACTGGGTTAAAGTTTCAGTAAAAGAAGGAAGGCCAGATGTAAAAGGAAAAGTTTTTGATGCTGTTGTTGTCAGAGTTAAAAAACCATATAGGAGGTTGACAGGAGAGAGAATATGCTTTACAGACAATGCTGTTGTCTTATTGAAAGACGAAAAAGGAAACCCTAAAGGAACGCAAATTAAAGGCCCTATAGCAAGAGAAGTGCAAGAAAGATGGAAGGAGGTAGCTAAAATTGCTAGCATAGTAGTCTAAAATGAAGAAAAAATTTAGTAAAAAATGGAAAGCAAGTAAGCAAAAAAGAAAACAAAGGAAATATAGAGCTAATGCTCCCCTTCATTTAAGAAAAAAATTTATGTCAACTAATCTAAGCAAAGAGTTAAGAGAAAAATATGGAAGGAGAAATTTTCCTATTAAGAAAGGTGATGTTGTAAAGGTTATGAGAGGAAAATTTAAAGGGAAAACTGGTAAAGTAAGCGAAGTAAATTTGAAAAGGTTGGGTGTTAGTATAGGGGGTATACAAAGACAAAAGAAAGATGGCACTAAAATTAATGTTTATTTTAACCCCTCAAACTTACAGATTCAAGAATTAGTATTAGAAGATAAAAAAAGAGAAAAGGCTTTGAAAAGACTTGGAAGAGAAAATAAACAAAAAGATATAATGGGAAAAATTAAAACAGAATCAGGTAAAAAAGAAGGAAAAAAGCTTATAAAGGAGGAGAAAGGAACAAAAGGGGAGGTAAAGGAGAAAAAATGAAAAAATTGAGGAGAGAAAAATGTACCTAAAAAGAAGTAAGATACCAAAAACATGGCCCTTACCAAGGAAGGGTAAGAAGTATATAGTTAGACCCCTACATAATTTAAGAAATTCTATTCCTTTATTAATAATATTAAGAGATGTTTTAAAATTAGTTGGAACAAGAAAAGAGGTAAAAAAAATTTTATCATCGGGAAAAATAAAAGTTAACGGCAAGGTAGTTAGGGACGAGAGATTTCCTCTTACTCTTTTTGATAATTTAAATTTAGATAATAAAAATTTCAAACTTGTATATAAAAATAAAAAATTTGATATAGTAAAGATTAAAGATAAAGAGGCAGAAGAAAAGATAGCTAAAGTAATAGGGAAAAAGATTTTAAAAGGTAACAGGATGCAGGTAAATCTTAGCGATGGAAGAAACTATATTTTAAAAGAGAAAGTTAAAGTTGGAGATTCAATAATAATAGACTTAAAAGAAAATAAGATATCTAAGATATTGCCATTTAAAGAAGGATGTAAAATTATGTTTATTAGTGGGAAACATGTTGGTGAAGTTGGTGAGGTTGAGGCGATTGACGAGAAAAGGAAAATTATTATTTTGAAAGTTGGTGATGAAAAAATAAATTCAAAAATAGATAATTTAATGGTTATAAAATGAGCATGCAAGATATTAATATAGAGAAAGTTATTTTGAGTATAAGTTCAGTAGGAGAAGAACTAGAAAAAGGAGTTAAACTACTGGAAAGACTTACTGGAAGAAAAGTAGCAATAAGAAAGAGTAGGAAAAGGATTCCAAGTTTAGGCGTAAGGCCCGGATTAGAAGTTGGTTGTTTAGTTACTTTAAGAGGCAAAGAAGCTAAAGAAATGTTGAAGAAGCTACTGCTTGCAGTAGACAATAGGCTAAGGAAAAAACAAATATCTGATAACTCATTTTCCTTTGGAGTTAAAGAGTATATTGAAATTCCTGGTATGGAGTATCAAAGAGACATAGGAATTTTAGGTTTTGATGTAACTGTTGCTTTTACAAAGAAAGGCAAAAGAATTGTTAGAAAAAAAATAAAGAGAGGCAAACTCCCAAAAAAACAACAAGTAAGTAAGGAAGAAATAATTAATTTTTTAGAAAAAAATTTTAGGATTGAGGTAAGATAAAATGACAGTTAGTGATTGGAAAAAAATTTTGAAACAATTAAGAAATAAACCTGCTAAATTAGCTAAATTTTTGAAACATAATAAGCCAAAAGAAAGAAAATTTGGAATAGCCAGTAAGAAATGTGAGAGGTGTGGTAGATTTGGCGCTCATATTTCAAATTATAATTTAAATTTGTGTAGGCATTGTTTTAGAGAAATTGCTGAAGAAATAGGGTTTAAAAAATATTCATAGGAGGGAAAATGTCACAAGATATAGTTGCTGATGCACTAAACCAAATGATGAATGCTAAGAGAGCAAGAAAGAAAGAATTAGAAGTTAGGCGGTACTCTAAGCTTTTACTGAAAGTTTTAGATATCGCTAAAAAACATGGTTATATAGTTGATTATGCTATAGATGAAAAAGAAAAAAAATTAAAAATAAAAATAGGAGAATTAAATGAGTGTAGGGCAATAAAACCAAGGTTCAATGTTAGCATTGGGGAAATAGAAAAGTATATGAGAAGATTCTTGCCTTCAAGAAATTTTGGTATAATTATAATTTCTTCAAGTAAGGGATTAGTTACACAAAAAGAAGCTTATGAAAAAAATACAGGAGGGACTTTAATAGCTTATTTTTATTAAAATGGTAAGGAAAAAAATTTTGGAAATAATAGAAGTTCCTGGAGACATTAAAGTAGAAATAGACGGAAAGACAATAAGGGCAAGCAAAGATTCTGAAAAACTGGAAAGAAAAATCGAGTGTGATGTAAGAAAAGAGAATAATAAATTAATCCTAGAATGTGAAAATGCAACTAAACGGGAGAAAAAATTAATAAAGACAACAGTTGCACATATAAGAAACCTTATCAAAGGATTAGGAAAAAAATTTGTTTATAAATTACAAATTTGTTCAGTACATTTTCCAATGAATGTTTCTGTTTCAGGAAATGAGTTAGTTATCAAGAATTTTTTAGGAGAGACAAAAGAAAGAAAAGCGAAAATTTTGAATGGTGTTGAGGTAAAAATTGAAGGCGATATTATTTATGTAGAGAGTAGCGATAAAGAAAAAGCAGGACAGACAGCTGCTAACATAGAACAAGCTACAAAGGTAAAAAATAGAGACAGAAGAATTTTCCAAGACGGGATATTTATAATTGAAAAAGAAAAAGGAAGAAGAAAATGACTAGAAAATTTTTAAGAACCGGGACAAAAAAGTATAAGAAATTGGGAAAAAAGAAAAAGGAGAAATGGAGAAGGGCAAGAGGAAGGGACAACAAGATAAGAGAAAAAAGGAAATCGAGGCCTAGAAAAGTTGAAATTGGTTTCAGAACAAATAAAAAGGGGAGAGGAAAGATAAAGGGAAAAGACCCTATATTTATAGAAAATTTAAAGCAGGCCGAGAAAGTTAGAAAAGGGGATTTGATTATTATTAGAAGAGTTGGTAAGAAAAAAAGACAAGAAATAGAAAAGAAAATTAAGGAAAAAGGCGGTAAAATAATAAATCTTTCAAGAAAAAATGAATCTAAAAAAGAAAAAGAAGCTAGTAGCTAGAGTATTAAAAGTAGGAAAGAGGAGGATTATCTTAAATAGCAGTATGAAAGATGAAATTAAAGAAGCAATTACCCGACAAGATATAAAGGATTTAAAACAAGCTGGTGTCATTAGGATAAAAGAGAAGAAAGGTAGGAAAAAGAAAGACAAAAGGAAAACAAAAAAGAGGGAAGGAAAGAAAAAGAAAAAAATTAAAAGAGGAAAGCAAGAATATGTTAAGTTAACTAGAAAATTAAGAACTTATGTTAAAAATTTAAGGGATAAAGAAAAGATAGGTAAAGAAGATTATAGGAAATTTAGAAAAAAAATAAGGGCAAGGGTGTTCAGAGATTTGGCTCATTTGAAAGAAGCTGTGAAGGAGAAATTAAAATGAAAGTTAGGAAAAGAAGGAGAAGAGAGGGAAAAACAGATTATAAAGCAAGAATAAATTTACTTAGAAGCGGGAAAGATAGAATTGTATTCAGAAAGACAAACAGGTATGTTATAGGACAGTATATAAAAAGTGAAGAAGCCAAAGATTATGTGCTTGTTGGTTTAACATCAAAACAACTATTAGAATATGGATGGCCTCAATCTTCTCGAGGAAGTTTAAAATCCTTACCTGCTTGTTATCTTACGGGCTTTTTATTAGGGAAAAAAATTCTTGATAAATACGGCGAAGGAACAGAAAGTATTTTTGATATTGGATTATTAAGAAGTATAGTAAAATCCAGGGTTTATTCTTTTTTAAAGGGCGTTGTAGATGCAGGAATTAAAGTAAATTACAAAGAAGATATGTTTCCAGAAAAAGAAAGACTCGAAGGAAAATACTTAAAATCCAAAATCGAGGTTAATAAAATTAAAGAAAATATAGAAGGAAAGTTTAAGTAAAATGGTAGAGAAGAAAAAACAAGAAGGAAATGAAGAAGCTAAAGCAGAAGAAATTTTAGAGGAAAAATTAGTTGAAGAAGAAAAAGCTAAAGAGGAAAGAGAAGATGGAGCAAGATCTTGGAATCCTAAAACTAAAATTGGTAAACAGGTTAAAGAAGGAAAAATTAAGAATGTAGATGAAATTTTAGATAAATATAAAATATTAGAGCCAGAAATTGTTGATTCTTTATTGAACTTAGATGTTGAATTCCTTAATATTGGGCAAAGCAAGGGAAAATTTGGAGGTGGGAAAAGAAGAATATGGAAACAAACTCAAAAAAAGACAGCTGAAGGGAATATACCTACTTTCGCTTGTATGGCTGTTGTAGGGGATGAAAATGGGCATGTTGGTATTGGGTTAGGAAAAGCAAAAGAAACTCTGCCAGCAAGAGAAAAAGCAATAAGAAGAGCAAAATTAGATATCATAAAAGTAGAAAGGGGGTGTGGTAGTTTTGATTGTTCGTGTAATGAAAAACATAGTTTGCCTTTTATAGTTGAGGGTAAATCTGGAAGCAGTAAAGTAAGATTAATTCCTGCTCCTCAAGGAACTGGTTTAGTTATAGGAGATGAATGCAAGAAAATTTTAAGATTGGCTGGAATAAAAGATATTTATAGTGAGACTTTTGGACAAACTAGGACGACTATTAATTTGGCTAAAGCCTGTATAGATGCATTGAAAAAAACAGGGAAAAAGAAAAAATGATAGCAATAATAAGAATCAAAGGAAAGGTTGGAATAAGGAAAGATGTAGAGGAAACTTTAAACAGATTAAGATTGAGAAGAAAATATACCTGTGTTGTTGTTAGAGAGAAGAAAGAAATTTTAGGAATGTTAAAAAAAGTTAAAGATTATGTTGCTTATGGAAAAATTGACAAAAAAACTTTTGTTGAGTTAGTAAAAAAAAGAGGCTTACCATTAAAAAGGCAAGATAAAGGAAAAATAGATGCAGAAAAAGTTGTAAGAGAGTTTATAGAGAGCAAAACTGAAAAAAAGCTGGATAATTTCGGCATTAAAAATTTTTTTAGATTACATCCTCCAAGAGGAGGAATAAAAAGTAAAGAGCATTTTCCAAAAGGTGTTTTAGGAAATAATAAAGAAAAAATTAATGATCTTATAAAGAGGATGTTATAAAATGAAACTCAAGAAAAGAAAAAAATCACGAAGAATGAGGGGCACTAGGTTACATGGACATGCAATGAAAAAACATAAGGGGAAAGGTAATCGAGGGGGGAAAGGCATGTCAGGAACAGGAAAAAGAGCTGATCAGAAAAAAACTTATATTCTGAAATATAAAAAAAATTATTTTGGTAAAAAGGCGGGAAAAAAGAAAATTAAAAAAACCAAGGGAATAAATATTGGAGATATAGAAAAAAATTTGAAAAACTTTGTAAATAAAAAAGGGGAAATTGAATTAAAAGATTATAAGATTTTGGGCAATGGAGAGATAAAGCAAGCTATAACAATAAAGGCAAAATTATTTTCAAAAAAGGCAAAAGAAAAAATAGAAAAAGCTGGTGGAAAAGCTGTGAAAATATAAAAAATGAGGTTTCGAAATATATTGCGGCAGTTACCAGAAATTAAAGGGCCCACTGAAAAAAAGTTAGGTTTTAATGTTAAACTTAAATGGACTTTAATTGTTTTAGTTACTTTCTTTGTTCTTGCTAATATTCCTTTATATGGCTTAGCTAAAAATGCTTTACAGAGATTTCAGTATTTAGCTATTATTCTTGGAACAGATTTTGGTAGCATAATAAGTTTGGGTATAGGCCCTATTGTTATGGCATCTATTATTTTACAACTTTTAGTTGGAAGTAAAATTATAGATATAGATACAACAAGTGAAGAAGGGAAGAAATATTTTCAAGGTCTGCAGAAGTTAATGGTTTTTGGTTTTGTAATTTTTGAAGCCTTAGTGTATGTTTTAATGAGGGGTTTAGAAGCAATGCCAGGTTATACTGGTATTGTTGTTTTCCAATTATGTTTAGGAGGTTTGGCTATAGTTTTTATGGACGAGTTAGTCCAAAAATGGGGTTTTGGCTCTGGTGTAAGTTTGTTTATTGCTGCAGGTGTTGGTTGGAGATTGTTTACAGGAATGTTTCAGTTTATAAATGAGGCAGGACAAAACTGTTTGTTAGATTTTTCCAGAACAGCTTGTGCAGGCAAGGTTTTAGTTATGATACAATCTATAATAAATCAGGCCCCTACAGAAGCTTTTAAGGCCTTTGCTATTCTTGCTGTTACTGCAATTATATTTTTGGTTGTAGTATGGGCCCAATCTTTGAAGGTCGAAGTGCCATTAAGTTTTGATAGGTTGAGGGGTTATGGTATTAGATGGCCTCTTTCATTTTTTTATGCATCTGTTATTCCTGTTATTTTAACTGCTGCCTTAGCAGCTAACTTACAATTATTTGCAGGTTTACTTGAAAACTGGCTTGGGAGTCCTACTTTCCTTGGAACTTTTATAAATGGGAGGCCTGTATCAGGTTTAGTTTTTTGGATTTCTCCTGTTAATATTTTAGAAGCTTCTATAACAGGAAGTTTAAGGGCTATTTTTATTGTTAAGGCTATAACTCACATTTTATTTTATGTTGTTTTTTCTACCATATTTGCGATTTTTTGGGTTAAGACAAGTGGTATGGATGCTTCTTCACAAGCTAAAAATATTGTTAATAGTGGCTTACAAATTCCTGGGTTTAGAAAAGACGAAAGAGTTTTAGAATCGGTGTTAGGAAGATATGTTATGCCATTAACTGTTATGGGTGGCGCCTCTATAGGTTTGTTAGCTGCTTCTGCAAATTTATTGGGGGCTCTAACTTCTGGAACAGCCATTTTACTTGCTGTTATGATTATGTATCAATTTTATACTAATATAGCTCAACAACATGCTGTAGATATGCATCCTGCCCTGAAAAAAATGATGGGTTAGTTAAGTTTATAAAAGAAAAGAGGTTGAAACAAAAATGAAAGGGATAAAAACTTTAATGCTGGTTATGGTAGTAAGTTTTTTAATTGCTAGTTTTTGGAGCAAGGTTCCTGTTATTAAAGAAACAGTGCATTTTGTTTTAGATCCTACTGCTGGCTCTCTTCTTAATTGGGATAAAACTCTTGGCATGTTTATTATTGTTTTTGTTATATCTATGGTCTTAACTTTTGTACAAAAATATGGAACAGACCAAGTGACATTAAAGAAAATAAAAGAAGAACAGAAACTATTGCAAGAAGAAATTAAGAAATATAAAGACAGGCCAGAAAAGATTTTAGAATTGAACAAAAAACAGATGGAGATTATACCAAAAACTTTTGATATTACAATGAAACCTCTTATTTATACATTTATCCCTTTTATCTTATTTTTCAGATGGTTTAATGATTATTTTTCTCTTGTCGAATATAAGTTTTTTGGATTTTTGAATTGGTTTTGGTTTTATTTAATTTTCTCTATTGTGATTAGTAGCATTTTGAGGAAAGTTTTTAAAGTGGCTTAGTCTGGATTTGGGAATGGCAAAAGAAGACTATCTATTAAGATTCAGTTTGTTAGAACAAGAATCTAATAAATTACAAGAACAATTACAAATAGTGGGCAGGGAGATTTCTGAGCTTGAAAGTTTAAGGCTTAGCATAGAAAAACTTGACAAAACAAAAGAAAAAGAGATTTTAGCTAATCTGGGAAGAGGTATTTTTATTAAATCTGAAATAAAAGAAAAGGAATTGTTTGTTAATGTTGGTTCTGGTGTCGTTCTGAAAAAGAAACCTCGAGATGCTGTGAAAATTATAGATAAGCAGATTGGCCAGTTAGGTAGCTTGAGACAGAATTTAGAAGAAGAGATTGAGAAAATAAATTTAAGGTTGCAGGAATTAGTTGAAGAAGTGCAAAGAGCTCAATAACTTTTCCCAACTTTCTTCACAAATTTTTCTAAACTGAGAATTCCTAGCTCGCTTACAATAGCTTTAATATATTTTCCTGGAATTGATTCAAAAGTAGGATTCCTTATTTTTATGTTTCTTGGGGCTTTTTTCCAGACCTCATGAAAATCTCGCTCTTCTAATTCAACTTCTTTTGTGAACTTCCATGAGTCAGCAAGAATATATAGAGGAATTTTGTTATTGTAAGCTATTTGAGCAAATAAACCGCTTCCGACTTTATTTATTATTCTGTCTTTCAAAATAGCATCTGCTCCAAAGAAAACCATATCTACTTTTTTTGTTTCCTGTTCTCTTGTTAAGGCTATTTTTGCAGCTGAATCAACAAATTGGGTAACAGGAATGCCTGCCTTTCTTAATTCGCGCGCTGTTTTTCTGCCTTGATATAAAGGTCTTGTCTCAGTATTGTAAACCTCAAATTTCTTTCCTTTTTTCTTAGCATAAATTAAAGCTTGAACTACAGTAGTAGAATGACAGTGAGTAAATATAACTGAATTTTTTTTTATTAACCTAGAAGTTAATGAGTTAATCTTGTTCTGGGTTTTGGCAAAATGTTGTAGGATTTTTTTTAAACCTAATTTTTCATACTTGTTTAAGGTATTAATTAGAAGAGGTTCTGTTGGTCTCGCTTTTATCAGTTTTTTTCTAGTCTCTTTTGTTGGTAAAAGAGAGTAGGCTTTTAATGCAGCTTTAGCAATATCTCTAGCTCCCTGTATTTTAATCTGCTTAATATTTTTTACTATCTTTTCTACCTGCTCTTTTTTCCTCATTTTAAGAAGAAGAAAAAAGAATATAAAAAACTTGCTAAGGCAGGAAAACTCTATAAAAACTCACATTTTTACTTCATGGCATCTTTTACAAATTTCGTAGGATTTAAAAATAATCACTTCTTCATGCCCTTATGTTAGAAATGCTTTTGAGTCCTAGAAGAGCAGAAAGAAACCCATGGGAAATGTTTTTTGTTGGTTTGTTTTATGCCTCCCTCTCCGTATTATTAGTTAATTGGATTTTTTCTTCTGATGCTGTTTTGTCAAAATATTCTGGTATGCTTGTAGTTACTTTTAGTGTTATGTTCTCTTTACCTTTTATGTTTTATTTAATTAAAAATGAAGAGGAAAAAGATATGGCTTATGAAGGTATGCTCAGAATTTTGAGAGAGCATTCAAAAGCTTTAATAGCTTTGTTATGGTTGTTTCTTGGTTTTATTGTTGCTTTTTCTTTTTGGCATATTGTTCTGCCTTCAAACCAGAGTTTTCAAGTTCAGATTGAAACTTATTGTTTGATAAATAAACCTACTAAGTTTGAAGAATGTGTAAATGAGTATGAAGTAGAGGGTAGAGCTAAAACAACTGCTTTTTTAACAGCAAAAGATAGGATATTTATGATTTTCGCAAATAATGTTTATGTTTTAATATTTACCTTAGTTTTCTCGCTAATATTTGGAGCAGGTGCTATATTTATTCTTGCTTGGAATGCAAGTGTAATAGCTGCAGCCATAGGAATTTTTACAAAATCTAATTTAAATCAGCTTCCCTTAGGTATATTGAGATATATGATTCATGGCTTGCCGGAGATAGCGGCTTATTTTATCGCTGCTTTAGCAGGAGGTATAATTTCTGTAGCTGTTATAAAACACGATACCAAGTCTGAAAAATTCTGGAGTATTTTGCAGGATTCTTTAAATTTAATTATTATAGCCATAGTAATTTTATTTATAGCTGCTTTAGTTGAAGTTTTTATAACTCCTATTTTGTTTTAAAGTTTTATTAAGCGAACAAATAATAAAAGAACTTTTAAATAAATTTAAATAATCTTTTTTCAGTATAATAAAATGGCAAAATTTGTTTGTATAAATTGTGGATATAGATTTGAATCTGACACTGGGAAAAAAAGATGTCCATATTGTGGCCGCGAAGATGTAGAAGAAGAAAAATCAGCTGAAGAGCTTGTTGAAAAAGTTAGGGTTGAATAGAAAAAATGCAAGGGGAAGAAGAAAAAATAATAGAGGAGAGAAAGAAACAGGTAATTAATTTTCTTTTCAAGAAAAAGTTTATTATTATTTTTATTGGCTTAATTATCTTGCTTGGTTTAGCATGGTATATAAGAACAGCTAATGTAGAGAATTTAAAAGATATCACAACTCAAGACTATACCTTAGGTCCTGACTTAGACCCTTTTTTGTTTTTAAGATATGCAAAATATATAGTTAATAATGGCAGATTAATGGAACATGATTCTATGAGATATGTGCCTTTAGGTTATGATACAGCAAAAGAAACAAGATTGTTACCTTATATGATTGCTTACTTCCATAAGATAATAAGTCCTTTCACCCATGAAAGTTTTAATTACTCTGCTGCTATGTTTCCTGCTTTCATGTTTCTGCTTACAGTGATAGCTTTCTTCCTTTTTGTCAGAAAGGTTTTTGAGGATAATAAGTATAGGGACTTGATTAGTTTAGTTTCTACAGCTTTTTTTACAGTTTCGCCTTCATTAGTTTCAAGGACCGTAGCTGGCATACCAGAAAAAGAATCTGCTGGCTTTTTTTTCATGTTTCTTGCTTTTTATTTTTTCTTATTCTCATGGAAAACTAAAAAATTAAAAAATACTATATTGCTTTCTTTTTTAGCTGGGTTATCGACCGCATTAATGGGGTTAATATGGGGTGGTTGGATTTATATTTTTGTTAGTATTGCATTATTTGGTTTAATTAGCTTTGTTTTTGGCAAGATTGATAAAAAAAGATTTCTCTCTTATACTATCTGGCTTTCTGTTTCTTTTATTGTTGTTATTTTATTTTCAGCTGAATATTCTTTAAAAAGCCTGATAATCTCTACTTCATCTGGATTAAGTTTTGTTGTATTTTCTTTAATCTTTATAGATTTTTTAATTTTTCAGACAAAAATAAAAAATTTAAATTTTATAAAAAAATTAAGAGAAAAATTTCCTGACAGGATTATTTCATTGTGTTTTTTAGTAGTTATTGGAGTAATTTTTTCTAGTATATTTTTTGGTATTTCCTTTATCCCAAATTTTATTGGAGATATATTATTTCATTTAACTCAGCCTTATGCAGATAGGCTCTCTTTTACAGTAGCAGAAAACAGGCAACCTTATTTTACTGATTGGAAAAATAGTTTTGGTCCTAGTTTTTTAAGCTTTTTTAATTCTTTATTTTTTAATAAAATAAATATATACTCAAAGTTTATTAATAATTTATTAAGTTCCATTCCTCTTTTCTTTTGGTTGTTTATAATTGGATCGGTTGTGATGGTAGATAAAACAATCCCCTTTCTTAAACAAAAAGATAGATTAATCTTAATATTGGCTTATGTTTTGTGTTTGTTTGGATTGGTTTTTAGTAGATATTCTACTCCAATTCCTATAGAGGATCAGATTCATTTGAGAGTCTATCATACCTTTATATTTCTTTGTTTCGGTGTTTCTGTTTTATTATATATTTTTTTATTTTATACCATAAGAAAAAAGGGTGAAGAAAGTCCTGTTTTAGAGAAGATCTTCTTTCCATTATTTCTTTTTTATCCTTTTGTGTGGTTTTTGGCAATCCTTGGGAACGATAAAAAACCATATTTCTTTCTAGATGGTACAAATGCTATTAGTAATTTTATTTATTTTGGAGGTGTGATCCTACTTATAGGTATTCTTGGAATTGTTGGTTACAAAACTCTATCTTTAAATAAAAAGAAATGGTACTCATTATCATTTGGAGCAGTTTTTCCATTACTCCTATTTTTTTTATTGCTGTCAAAACCCTTTTCCTATTTAGTTTTCATTTTATTAATAATTAATGGAGTTATTTTGGTATATTTAATTATGGTATCAATATCATCATCAACCGAGATAAGAGCAATTAATTTTTCTTATTTATTCTTGCTTGTATTTTTCTTTGTTAGCTTAATCGGAGCAAGAAGCGCTATAAGATTAATTATGGTATTGTCAATTCCTGCAGCGGTTCTCGTAGGATTTTTATTTGTAAATATATGTTATTATCTAAAAGAATTTAAAACAAATGCATATTGGCGACGGATAATGGCAGTAATTTTTGTATTTATTTTAATCTTGACAGTTTATTCGTTTATGGCAAATCCACTGACAATCTTCAAAGGTGTTTCAGAATGGTCAAAACAACCAGGGCAGCTACAAGTTTCTCTGGCAAATGCAAAAGCCATGATTCCTTCAGTTTATACATACCAATGGCAGAAAGCAATGTCTTGGGTTAGGAATAATACAGATAAAAATGCTGTTTTTAGTCATTGGTGGGATTATGGTTACTGGTTGCAGAGTATTGGCGAGAGAGCTACTGTTCTTGATGGAGGAAATTCAATTAGTTATTGGAATCATTTGTTAGGAAGGCATGTTTTGTGTGGGCAAACTGAAAATGAAGCTTTAGAATTTTTATATGTCCATAATGCCACTCATCTTTTGATAGACTCAACAGATATAGGAAAGTATTCTGCTTATTCTTCTATCGGCTCTGATGAAAATTATGATAGGTATAGTCAGATATCTACTTTTATAGAGGATGAAAGAAGAATGCAAGAAACAAAAAATGGAACCTTGCATGTTTATTTGGGAAGCATGTTTCTTGATCAAGATTATTCATGGCAAAAAGATAATGAAAAAGAATTTTTACCAGCTTATAGAACAGGGATTGGTGGAGTTATCTTAAAAATGAATAATGAAAATGTGCCGGAGAAAGCTGATGCAGTATTTGTATATCAGGGCAGACAGTTTAACATTCCTCTTAGACATGTATATTTTAAAGGAAAGCTTTATGATTTTGGGGATGGTTATAGTGGTTGTTTGTATATAATTCCAAGAGTTATAAATCAAGGGCAGGGTATATCAATAAATAATATTGGTTCTGGTCTATTTTTAACAGAGAAAACAATGAAAGCTTTATGGGTTAAGCTTTATTTATTTAATGAAGGCAAAAACTTTAAACTTGTCCATAAAGAACAGGATTTTGTTGTAGAAAATTTGAAAAATCAGGGGGTTGAAATAGAAGATATTATTGTTTACAATGGTGTAAGAGGACCAATAAAAATCTGGGAAATTAACTATCCAAAAAATATTGAGTATAAGCTAGAATATCTTGAGAAAGCATATCCTGAATCTGTAAGAATAGCTAAAGATGTTTTTTAGAATTTAAAACATGATTTGTTTTTAGAGAAACAATTAATTAAATTTTTCGACAAAAATCAGCATTAATTATTAGACACAGATTATTAACAATATGGTATAGATAAGATTAAATTTTAAAACCCTTTTTCCCTAAAATTTAAATGAATCCATTATTATTTTTCCCTGTTTTCATAGCTTTTTTTGTAACTTTTC
The DNA here is from genome assembly GCA_017609285.1 of Candidatus Pacearchaeota archaeon. Lineage (GTDB taxonomy): Archaea > Nanobdellota > Nanobdellia > Pacearchaeales > GW2011-AR1 > JAFCEE01. The sequence continues at coordinate 98,384 of JAFCEE010000001.1, forward strand.
TAGTTTTGCCTTCATGGATTAAAAGGGCAAAAAAAATAGGGCTTGTCTGGGAAGATATGAATAAATATAAGAAAAGAAAAGTGGCTGGTTCTGGTGGGATAACTATTGTTTTAGGCTTTATTCTTGCGATTTTATTTTATATAGCATTAAGAACCTTTTATTTTAATTCAAATGAGAAAATAATTGAAATTTTTGCACTACTAACTTCGATTTTAGTACTTGCTGGACTTGGTTTTGTCGATGACTTGTTAGGATGGAGACATGGAGGCCTTAGAAAAAGACACAGATTATTTTTGTGTTTTTTTGCTGCTATTCCCTTAATGGTAATAAATGCAGGCCATAGTACAATTGTCTTACCTTTTTTTGGTTTGGTCAATCTTAAATTAGTTTATCCTTTAATCTTAATTCCAATTGGAATTGTTGGCGCAACAACAACATTTAACTTTTTAGCTGGTTACAATGGTTTAGAAGCTGGACAAGGGATATTGTTGATCGGAGCATTAAGTTTAGTTGCGTATTTAACTGGTACAAGTTGGCTAGCTTTAATTGGCTTATGTATGGTTTTTTCTTTACTTGCTTTTTGGATTTTTAATAAATATCCTGCCAAAGTATTTCCAGGTGATGTTCTTACTTATCCTGTTGGCGGTCTAATTGCAATAATGGCAATACTTGGAAATTTTGAAAGAATAGCTGTTTTTTTCTTTATTCCTTATATTTTTGAAACTTTTTTAAAATTAAGAGGTAAGCTAATTAAACAATCATTCGGAAAACCGAAAAAAGATAACAGCTTAGAGCTTGCTTATAAAAAAGTTTATAGTTTAAATCATCTCGCTATTTTATTTTGGAAGAAAGTTAAAGGCAAGGCTTATGAAAAAGATGTTGTTATTTTTGTTTATATTTTGCAGATAATAATAATCTTATTAGGATTTGTTTTGTTCGGGAGCAGTATTTTTTAAAATGTTTAATAAAATAAAAGACTTAAAAAAAGACGAGTTTATAAGAGGGAGTTTTGTTCTCTTTATTATGGTTAATGCTTTTAATTTTTTAAATTATATTTTCCATTTCAGTATGGCAAGAATGTTGGTCCCTGCTGACTATGGTATCCTAGCTGTTTTAATGTCTGTAGCTTATATATTTACTGTCCCATCTGAAGCAATTCAAACAATCATAACAAGATACACAGCAAGATTGAATATTAAAAAGAAATATGGGGAAATAAAAGATTTATTAGGAAGAAGTTTAAAGAAAGGTCTAAAAATAGCAAGTATGATTTTTGTTTTGTTTTTGTTTTTTTCACCTTTTCTCTCGTTGTTTTTAAAAATAAATTTTTTGTTGTTTGCAGTAACAGGTTCTCTCGTTTTTTGTTTTTTTCTTCTACCAATAGGTAGAGGTATACTACAAGGACAAAAGAAATTTATTGCTCTTGGAACTAATATGATAATAGAAGGATTTTTAAAAGTATTTCTTGCTATTTTTCTTGTATTTTTAGGATTCGGAGTCTTTGGAGCTATAGGTGCTGTTATTTTTGGAGCTTTTACTGCTTTTTTTCTCACTTTTATTCCAATAAAAAAAATTATAAAAAGTAAAAGGAAAAGGACCTCTGTAAAAGGAATTTTCTCTTATAGTTTTCCTGTTTTTTTAGTGGTTTTAAGTGTAATTTTAATGTATAGTCTTGACATAATTTTTGCAAAAAGATTTTTTTCTCCTGATATAGCAGGGAAATATGCTGTTGCTTCTATGCTCGGAAGAATGATTTTTTTTGCAACCTTTGCAATAAGTAAAGCTATGTTTCCTATTACAAGTGAGAGTTTTGATAGGGGTGGAGAAACTAAAAAATTATTCGGAAAAGCATTTTTTTTAGTAACAGGGATCTGTATTATAGTTTTAATTATTTATTGGCTTTTTCCAAAATTAATTATCTCTATTTTGTTTGGAAAACAGTATATTGAAATTGCCAATATTTTAATTTTTGTGGGTCTTGCCTTAAGCTTTGTTTCTTTAACAAATTTATCCTTACTATACGCTATATCTATACACAAAAAAAACACTTCGTTTTTCTTTATTTTTGTCTTTGTAGAAATTTTATTTTTTATTTTTTTACATAAAAGTTTACTTGAATTTTCTATTGGATTTATGATAGCAAACTTTATAATGTTCCTTGCTTCTTTAATTTTTATTAAAAGATAAGGGAAAATAAAGGAGAATGTTAAGTATAATTATTCCTGCGTATAATGAAGAGTCAAGAATAGGCAAGACATTAGAAGCTTATGGGAAATTTTTTGAGGAGTTAAAGAAAAAAAAGAAAATTAAAGATTTTGAAATTATTGTTGTCTTGAATGCATGTGTTGATGATACTTTAAAAGTTGTTGAAAAGTTAGAAAAAGAATTTAAAGAAATAAAACATTTAGAATTTAGAAAAGCTGGAAAAGGATTTGCTATAATAGAAGGATTTAAAGAAGCATTGAAAGAAGAAGCAAGTTTGATTGGTTTTGTTGATGCTGATATGGCCACAAAACCAGAATTTTTTTATAACTTGATTAGGGATATTGAAAATTATGACGGCGTAATTGCCAGTAGGGGATTAAAAGAGAGCAAGGTAAAAACAAGTTTCACAAGAAAATTGACTAACCGAGGATTTAATTTTGTTGTAAGAAGTCTTCTTTTTTTACCTTTTAAAGATACTCAATGTGGAGCTAAATTATTTAAACGAGAAGCATTGAATGAAGTAATAAATGAAATAGGAATGACTGAATGGGCTTTTGATGTTGATTTGTTGCATAAGTTAAGAAAGAAGGGATTTAAAGTCAAAGAAATTCCTACTGTATGGGAAGACAAAAAGAATTCAAAATTAAACTTAACAGTTGTTCCATTCAAGATGTTCTCATCTATAATCAGATTAAGGCTCTTAAATTCTCCTTTCAGATTTGTCGTCAGAGCATATGACAAATTGCCTGAAAAAATTAAAATTCATAATTTGTAAGATGTTAAAAAAACAAAAAGAAAAATGCTTGAATCTGGGTTGTGGAAAAAGTTATATGAAAAGCAATGAAAAACAAGAATGGATAAATTTAGATTTCATAAAGTTTCCAAAAGTTGATGTGGTCCATGATCTTGAAAATTTCCCTTATCCTTTTCAAAATAACACTTTTGACAAAATTTTTTGTTCTCATATATTAGAGCATCTTTCTGATTTGAGAAGGGTTGTGAAAGAAATTTACAGAATAAGTAAAGACCAAGCGATAATAAAAATAAGAGTTCCTCATTTTAGCAATTTTACTTATTATACAGACCCAACACACAAGATACCTTTTGCTTATCTAACTTTTGATAATTTATTAGGTAATTTTATTTATGAGACAGAATATAAAGATAAAAAAGCTCCTCTTTTCAAAATCTTAAAAAGAAAATTGAACTTTACGCGAACAAGAGCTACTTTTCTTAATAAGATAATAAATCCTATCCTAAACATAAATCCTATAATGTATGAAAGATTTTTTTGTTGGATTTTCCCCTGTTCTGAAGTTATATTTGATTTAAAGATAATAAAAAATAAAAAACAAAGGAAGAAGATAATCATTGAAGGAGCGGCTATCTAAAAATGAGAAAAAGTATGGATTTGAGTTTCTTGGTTCCAGTTCACAATGAAGAGAAGATTTTAGATAAAACCCTGAATCATTTATCAAAATTACCCCACAAGAATTATGAGGTCTTGATTGGGCTAGATGGATGTAATGATAATAGCGAGGAAATTGTAAAAAAATATGTTAAGGAGCATCCAAAAATTTTTAGATATTATAGTATGAAAGAAAGACTGGGAAAACCAGCTGTTATAGATAATATAATTAAGAAGGCAAAAGGAGAAATTATAATTATAAATGATGCTGACTGGATTTTTAAGATAAAAGGCAAAAGGAGTTTAGAAAGATTTCTGGCAGTATTTAAAGACCCAAAAATTGGTGGTATTGCTGAAAGCTTTCCTCTGGAATGGTCAAAAAAATTGGAATCTAAATCTGTTGGTTTTCTTGGAGAAATGTGGGCTGATAAATTTTGGTTAGATTACCAAAAGGAGAATTTTACTTTCAAGAAGAATGGAAAATTATATATTAATAAGAAAAAATTGGAATTTCCTTTTCTTGTTAACATATTTAGAAAAAGCCTTTATAAAAAGAATTATACACTCTGTGATGATTTTGAAAGATGTTTTGATATAATTAATAAAGGATATAATATCTTGCTTTTTGAAGATGAAAATATGCCAAGGTTTATTGCGACATATAAAAAAACTAGCGTAAAGGATTTGTTTAAAAAGAAGATAAGGACAGCCTTTGCAAGAAAACAATTAACAAAAAAATATGATTTTAGAATTAAAAAAAATCTTTACATAAAAATTTTCTTTTATTTTTTGAAGAATATGTATAAAGTAAAAAGTTTAAAGTCAATTATTGGTTTATTTTTATGGGTAATTGCTATGTTAGTAGGAGAATTGAAAAGTAAATTAGGGTCAAGGAAAATAAAAACAAAAGATGGTTGGAATATGAGGGCAGAAAGATGACAAGAAAGAAAAGGAAAAGGAAGATATATCTTGTTTATGATTTCTTAACAGAGGGGGGTGGTTTAGAAAGATTAATGGCCATGCATGGAAGAGCATTGCAAAAACAAGGTTATGAAGTAAAATTGATTTATGGTTGTGTAGATCCAAAATTAGCAAGAGAAGATATGTTTTCTAAATTAAAGATAGAAGATTTTTCTTCAGTTAAAGGCAGTGAATTGAAAAAAATTTTAATGAATTTACTGGGCTTTAATAAACTAAAAAAATATAGTGATGCTGATTGTTTTATTAGCTATTCCTTCCCCTCAAACTTTTTGTTAAGAAAATTTAAATGCAAGAAGATTATGTATATGAATCATTATCCTAATTTCCTTTATCTCCCTTTAAAGAGTAGAATCAAATGGATAACCACTCCAAAAAGAGCGTTAGCTTTCATTTTAGGAATACTTTTTGGGAATGTACTAAAAAAGATGGATAAGAAGCTTGTTGATGAATTAGATCTTGTTTTTATCAATGGTAAGTTCACAAAAAGAAATGTAGAGAAGATTTATGATTTTAAGAAATGGATAATAAATTACTCTCCTGCAACAAAAGATTTTAAGAAACTAAACAAAAGAAAGGTAAAATATGTTTTAAGCAAATACAATATCAGAGAAAGATTTGTTCTTAATTCTGGGAGAATAATCCCAGACAAAAGGGTTGATTGGCTAATTAAAAGTTTTGCCATTGTTTCTAAAAAAGATCCTGCCGAATTGATTATATGTGGACAGGGAAAAAGAAAAGAAATAATTAGATTAAAAAAACTAATAAAAAAGATTGGACTAGAGAAGAAAGTGAAAATTCTTGGTTTTATACCAAAAGAAGATTTAATCGCCTTATACAATTTAGCTAAAGTTTTTGCTTTCACTGCACCAAAAGAGGATCTTGGTTGTGTTCCCATAGAAGCGATGGCTTCAGGAACGCCTTGTGTTGTTTGGGGCGACGGAGCCGGTCCTAGCGAAACTGTAACTAATGGTGTGTCTGGTTTTCATGCTAAACCTTATAATTTGAATGACTTTGCCAAAAAAATTCTCCTTCTTTTAAAGGGAAATTTTAAGAAAAAAAATGAAAAAAAAATAATAGAATCTGTAGAGAAATTTACAGAAAAAGTGCAGGCAAAAGAATTTGTAAAAGAAGTTAATAAAATTATGGAAGATGATTAATAGGTAAATTTGTAAATTATCAACAAAGCCTGTTTTTTAGAAGGGTCTGAAAAGTAAGCATTTACTGGAACTAATTTTTCTTGATTTTTATTGACCCATCCATTGATCCAATCCGGATGTGGCTCAAATACTGAAATTATCAAAAATGTTGGTTTTGTTTTTTCTACAAATTTGCTGAATTCTGATTCATTAAATTTTTTAAAATCGTAGACTTCTCTCTCAGAATAATAAACTGTCTGTGGATAAGACCTTGATAAGACTATCGCATTTGAATTTGAATTTTGTTTTATCCACAATCCTGCCTGCTTAACAGGCATATAAGTATTCTTTTTTGTTTTTATTATATTATCAGCATGATTCAATTGACTATACAAACCAAAAACTAAAAGTCCAACAACAATCAAAATTGCTATTTGCCTGCTGTATTTTTGAAAGAATTTATAAATGAATAGTAAGGCATTTGCAATTAAGAAAAAAATAAAAGGCAACCACAAGAAGACCCATCTGTCTTCTGTGCCTTTTATGTAGAAAATATAAAAAGCCGAGACAATAATCAGAACCAAAACGCTGAATAGATTTGCATTAAAACACTTGTTTTTGTTTTTTATAAGTATGTCAAAATAAAAAAGAAATTTTAATGAGAGAAACAAACCAAGAATGAAAAGCACAAACAAAACGTTCTCTGTTAATAAGTAATAAAAATTTAAGTTGTACCATCCAAAAGGCCTTGGAACAGCAACTGCTTCAAGATATCCTGATTTAAATGAAAAAGGTGTTCCAAAAGTTAAAAAAGACCAAATAAAGTATGGAATTAAGATAATTAAGAAAGCAAAAGCAAAGTAGTAATAATTTTTATTTTTTAATGCTGAAAATCTATCTTTAAGAAAAATAAAGATAATGAAAATTAGAGGAATCAGTAATGCTGATACTTTAAACAAAAATGAGATCCCAGCAAAAGTTCCTGCTAAAATTATGAATGAAGATTTACCTTGTTTCCAATATTTCCATATAAATAAAATTGATAAAATTTGAAAAGATAACGACAAAAAATCTGGTTGAAATCTCTCTGACCAAAAAAGGAATGTCCAGCTTACTGATGTTAACAATGCTGCTATCAATCCTACTTTTTTATTAAACATCTCTTTTCCTAATAAATAAACAGCAAATATCAAAAATAAAGATGGGAGCAAAACCAGGATAAATTTTATGAACAATTCCTTAAAACCAGCAGAAAAAAATAAAAAACCTAAAAATTGGAAAAGTGGAGGTCTATGCATATTTAGGATGTAAGGGATATCAAAAGCCCAGTGCTTTGCTGTTGACATATATTCTGCTTCATCCCACCACAAAGGTTGATTTTTAGTAAGAAAAAAATAGTATAATCTAATTATAAAAGCGAAAATTAAGATTCCAACAATAGCGAGGTTATATGGATTCTTAATCCAAAATTTTATTTTTTTCTTTCTTTGCTCAATTTCCTCTTTTTCCTTTTCTAATTGCCCCATAAATTAGTATTAAAAAAGAAGTTTTTATTTCTTTTCATTTTGTAGATTTTGGCACCTTCCAAATTTGATTTAAAGATTTATTTGTTTTGGCAAGATAAAAACCTTTTATCCAGCTATAAAAATAAATAAGGCCAGAAACAAAAAACTTTGGCCATTTTTTGAAAGATATTTTTGATAATTCTTTTGGAAAATAAAAGATTTCTTTTTTAATTGTTCTAGGTCCCTTGGGTAAGAAGCAATATCCGGCACGGACCCTTGCTTTCTGATTAATAAAATCTTTGACATTTAAAGGAGCTTTTACTAAAACTTTTGCCTCTGGTTCATAAATAATTTTATATCCGTTCTCTTTTATTATCTTCCCCATCCAAGCATCTACTGCTCCTTTTGCAAAAGGAACTTGCCTAAGAGCTTCTTTTCTAAATGCAAGAAGATATCCAGAAAGGTGCCAAAAAATTCCTTTTTCAGATTCTTCTTCTCTTAACTCATGAATTTTTCTATAACTCATTATAGTCCAATCATAAAAAAGATTATTCTCAGGAATAATTGGAACTGGACGACCAGAAACTCCTCCAACTTTTTTATTTTTGAAATGTCTTAGTAAGTTGTTTAGTGCTCCTTTTCCTATGATTACATCCCCATCTGTTTGTACAATAATGTCATGTTTTGCATTTTTTATTATAAGATTGATTGCTGAAGATTTTCCTTTTCTTTCTTTTTCTATAATAAGTTTAATCCTTTTATCGCCTCTTTGAATTTTTTTCACTTCTCTCACAGTATTGTCTGTGCATCCAGAAGCAACGACTATCACTTCATCATTATCCTTAATTTGTTTTAATATAGAATTAATACTTTTTGTTATGGTTTTTTCTTCATTATACACTGGGATTCCAACTGTTACATCAAGAGTTTTATAAGTGCTCATATCTTGCTTTAAAATCTTCTTGTTTAAATAAATTTTGTAAATCTACAATTACTTGATGCTCTTTTAAATTTTTAAGAATATCTTTCAAAGATTCTTCCCTATTTGATACCACTATAACTTCTTGATTTAAGACATCATTTAAGTTAGAGAATAAACTAGCAATACTTCCTGTTTGCTCTTTCAAATTTTTCTTATTGATTAAATCGAAGATTTCTTCTCTATAACTCATATCTAAAAGTTTAATATCTGATTCATCAATTAATTTGTCATATATTTTAATTTTGTAATTTTTGTTAAGAAAATGATTGATTATCGGCAAAATAGGATTCCCCCTTATATCACCAGTTCCTTCCTTAAAGGTTATTCCTAATATCCCTATATTCTTTTTTTTGAGATTTTCAATAAGGTTGATTGCTCTTTTAATATGTTCGAAGTTACTTTCTTGAATAGAATTTATCACTGGTGTTTTGAGATTCAGTTTTTTGGCATTAACTTTCAAAACTTCGGTATCTTTAGGTAAACATGAACCTCCATAAGAAAATCCTGGATTAAGATAATATGGGGAAATATTTAATTGTTTATCTTCACAAAAAAGCCCCATTAATTTTTTGCTGTCTATATCTAATGCCTTACAAATCGAAGCTATCTCATTTGTAAATGTAACTTTTAAAGCATGCCAAGAATTATTTACGTATTTAATTGCCTGAGCTATTTTCTCATTCACAATAAATTTTTTTGACTTTATTTTTTTATATATTTTAAAAATTTTTTGGCAGATCTCTTTTTTGTTAGAACCTACAACAATGTAGGGGGGATTGAAAAAGTCTTTAATTGCAGAACCCTCTCTTAGAAATTCAGGATTGACTGCAAGATCAAAATCTTTTCCTTCTTTTTTTCCTGAAATATCTTCTAGAACTTTCTTAAGTTTCTCAAAAGTTCCTGGAAAAATTGTACTTCTTATAACAATAATATGGTGTTCTTTTTCTTTTAGTACTTTTCCTATATCATTCATAGTCCTTTTTAATGGTTCTATATCAATATCTCCATTTTTTTTTGGAGGGGTTCCTACACATACAAAAGATAATTCTGAATTCAAAATCGCTTCTTTTGGATTTGTTGTTGCTGATAATCTTCCTTTTAATACACTTTTCTTCACTAATGCTCTTAGACCTCTTTCCTCAACAGGAGGTTCTCCATTATTTAAAAAATCTACTTTATATTTAATGATATCAACTCCAATAACTTTATGTCCAAGTTCAGCTAAACACGCTGCTGTAACTGCTCCCACATATCCTAAACCAAAAACCGAAATTTTCATTTTCTTTAATTGTTTAAATTGAAAAGTAATATATTTAAAATTTATTGTTCTAAGAGTTCCGAAAAAAAATTCTTTACATTTTTCTTAATTTTTTATAAACCTTCTCGACATCATTTGAGATTTTTTTCCATTGAAAGTTTTTGGCTAATTTTTTGGCTTCCCTTTCTACTTTTGAAGTATCATTATTAAGGCAAAAGTCTAATTTTTCTGCTAAATCTTCAACATTTCCAATTTTGAAAATGTATCCTGTTTTTTTATTCTTTATTAATTCTCTGTTACCATCACAATCAGAAACAACAATACATTTTCCTAAACTCATTGCCTCAATTAAAGTCTGTGGGAAACCCTCCCATGTGCTTGGAAGAACATAAATTTGAGAAGAATTGATGAGCTTGATTTTTTTATTAATATCATAAACTGGTCCTAGAAAAGAAATTTTTCTCCCTAATTTATTTTTTCTGATTATATTCTCTAATTTTTCTTTATAACCTTTGATATTTTCTATCGGCCCAACTATTTTTAACCTGGCTTTTGGATTTTTTTGGGTTATTTTTGAAAAAGCTTTAATGAGTGTGTGAACTTGTTTTCTTGGCTCTATTCTTCCCAAAAATAAAATAGTCTGGTTTCTAACTTTTCTGCTTTTAGTTGTAAAAAATTTTTCTGGAACCCCATTAGGACTATAAATTATTTTTTTAGGATTTGCTCCTAATTTCAAGAGAAATTTTAATTCCCAGTCAGAGATTCTGAAAATGTAATCATATTTTTTTAAATTTCTTTTTCCAATTAAAAAGTCGTATATTCTAGAAAGAGTTGAGAGTTTTTTCCCTCTTACTTCTACTGGTAAAAAAGGAGCATGAGTAGTTAAAATACATGGTATGTTGTTTTTAAGGGCATAAAATAGTGCAGCTCTTGCTTCAGGATGCCTGTATGTCTGGCAGTCTATAATGTCTGGTTTGATTTTTTCTAGTGTCTTGAAAAAATTTTTATCTGTAAAAACTAACTGATATTTACTTAATTTTAATTTAACCGGGAATCTGTGTATATGAATTCCTTTATAATTCTCGTAACTTTTGGTTGTTTTTGAAGTTCCAGCTATAATGTTTGAGGTTAAAACATGAATTTCATTCCCATTTAAGATGAGATTTTTAGCTAGATTCTCCACTCTATTCCATACTCCTGAAATAGAGGGGAAAGCATAAGAGCATGTGTATACTATTTTCATATTTAATATGTGAAATAAGGATTTATAAAATTATCCTGATTGTTTAATTTATGAATCAATGTTTGGATATTTTTAGAGGATGAATAAATTTTATACAAGCAAGCTAACTACAAAAAATTTATATACCTCATTTTTTGTTTGAATTAATGGCGAACAAAAAAAAACTAATAATCATTGGAATTGATGGAGGAAATTTTGAAATCCTTAATCCAATGTTAAAAAAAAATTTTTTGCCAAACTTAAAAAATTTTAAGTATAAGACAGTTTTGAAATCAGTTATACCTCCTGCTACCTGTGCTGCATGGGCTGGGTTTAGCACTGGAAACCTGCCTGGAAAAACAGAAATATATGATTTTACTATTATTGATGATGATTCATGGAAAGTTAATTTCATTGAGAGAAAAAGATTAAAGGGTAAAACATTATGGGAATATCTTGATAAAGCAGGATTAAAGAGCTGTTTTATTAATATTCCGCTTACTTTCCCACCTGATGAAATTAATGGTGTGATGATTTCTGGTATAGATGCTCCTGGTGAGATGTATAATTATGTTCATCCTTACAAATTTAAAGAAAAATTAAAAGAAATAGGATATAAGATTGAAATTCCTTCTTCATACAACAAAGAAGAAAAGATTAAAGATGCTTTGGAAATACTCGACAAAAGAATAGAGGCTGCAAAATATTTTTTAAAAAGAGAATTTGATTTTTTTATAGTCTTATTTAGAGCATCAGATATAGTACAGCATTATGATTGGGATAAAAGGCGTATAAGGATGGTTTATAAAAAGATTGATGATTTTATTGGAAAAATAAAAAATAAAGATTTAATTGTAATGTCAGACCATGGTTCTGAAAAAATAAAGAAGACGTTTAATGCAAATAATTGGCTAGAAAAAGAAGGGTATCTAAAAATCAAAGGCAAGAGAAAGAGGATATCTTTTATGGGGATTAATAAAAAAAGAATTTACAAAATATTAGGGTTGTTAAAATTGACGTTTTTAACAAAAATCATTCCAAGAAGATGGGGAAAGAAAATACCTACAGAAAAGATTGGATTTGAAGAAGCAATTACAACAGGACTGATAGACTTAACAAAAACTAAAGCAATTGCAAAAAGAGCTGTAAAATCAGCGCAAATCTTTTTAAATACAAAGAAAAGAAGTGGGATTGTAGATAAAGATGAAGAAGAGCAACTCAAAAAGGAAATCAAAGAAAAGTTGAAAAGACTTTTTGAAAAAAACCATATAAAATGCGTTATAAAAACAAAGGAGGAGTTATATGATTCAGGAAGATATGCTCCTGATATAACATTGTATATCGAAGAAAAAGGTTATGATACTAACTGTTCTTTTTTGGAAAACAAAAAAATATGGGATAATCCAAGATCACAGCATATAGCAGAACATAATTTAGAAGGGGTTATTTTTACAGACTTAAATCTTAATCTAAATAACGCAAGTATAATCGACCTTACACCTACAATTTTGGATTATTTTAAGATAAAAAAAGGAGAATTTGATGGAAAAAGTTTAATGCCAGGAAAAAATATATAAACTATCTTGGTCTTATTTTAAAATGAAAAAGAAAATTACTAAATTAAAAACAGGATATGGAACTGTTTCTCTACCTTTGCCTTTGATAAATAAAGTTAAAGAAAAAATTAAAGGGACAGGAATGAATTCGGTTTCTGCTTATGTTTCTTTTATTTTAAGACAAATTCTTTCATCCTCCTCTACAAAAAAAGATTTATTAGCTAAAGAAGAAGAATATGAAATAAGAAAAAGGCTGAAAAATTTAGGTTATCTCTAATTTTTATGATTCCTTTGTAAGCCGAAAGGTTTAAATACCCTAATTGTATATAATTATATATAATGATAAAAGATTTTAGTAAAAAGAGAACAGAAAATTGTGAAGAATTAATGAGGCCTGAAATAAAGGCTCTATTAAATCTTTCTTTAGACGAGAAAATTAAAAAAACTAAGAAAATAGTAGAAGATGCTGTTAAAAAATATCCTAAAATAGGAATTGGGTTTAGTGGAGGAACAGATAGCTTGGTTATACTACATCTTACTCTACCTATAAAACCAGATTTACCTATTATTTTTGTAAATACGTATCATCAATTCCCAGAAACTTATGATTATATTGAAAAGGTTAAAAAAGAGTGGGGAGTGAAAAATTTTTATGAAGTTAAAGCTGAAAAAGATAGATTCGAAGAATTTAAAAAGAAATTTGGTTTAAAGACATCGGAATTTACTGAAATATGTTGTGGTTATCATAAAATAAGTCCTTTAAAAAAAGCTATTGCAGATTTGGGTTTAAATGCTTTTATAGCAGGTATAAGAGGGGTAGAGCATGAGGAGAGAGCTAAAGAAACAATTTTTTCTCCAAGAGAAGATCATATAAGGGTGCATCCATTATTATTCTGGAGACAAAAAGATGTTTTAGATTATGTTAAAAGATATAATCTTGAATGTAATCCCCTATATGCGGAGGGATATACTTCATTAGGGTGCGTACATTGCACAGAAAAAAATCCTGACCCAAACAAACATGAAAGAGCGGGGAGAGGAGAAGTAAGAGAAAAGATAATGGAAAGGTTAAGAAATTTAGGATACACTTAATCAAACTTTTACATATCTCTAGAGTAATCTGTTAAGAAATTTATGGCTATATTTTAAATTTCTTGATTTTACGGATAAAGAGTTTTAAAATTTGTGGGAAAGGATTTGAGACTTTTATTATTATTGGCCTGGTTTTGATATCAACACCTTTAATTGATCTAAGAATATTAAGAAAAGTTTTATATGCCTCTTTTTTTGGCTGTTTTTTGATAATAGATTTTAAGAAATAAATTCTAATTTCATCTTCTGGAGAAAGATATTTTAAACTATTCTTAGATATTACTCTTAAATTTTTTCTTTCTATAAAATAATTTTTGGTAAACCTTGATTTTCCAAAAGAAAGTTTTTTGAAAATATGAAGAAGGTATTTTTTACCTCCTTCAAGAAAATAAACCATTCTTATATGATCAAAACCAGAAATCCTCTCTTCGTGAGGATATTTTTTAAGGATTTTATTAAAAATTTCTTCGTGTTTGGGATTAAGGTATATATCTAAATCTTTTTCTCCTGAAAAAAATTTTTTTGTGTTTTCTCTACTTTTCCAGATAAAATAGTCTACTTTTCTTTTGTTAAGTTCCTGAAAAAAATTTCTAAATTTCATTTTTAAGATAAAATTTTATTTGGTTATATGCTTTTTTAATTGTACCTGAGGTATTTATTTTAGTTATTGGAACTTCTTTGCTTAATTCTTGTATTTTTTTATAATATCTTTTAATATTTTCTTTTGAAACTTCTTTTTTTCTTTTCCAGATTGTTTCTACAGGAGCTTTTAAAACAAAGCAAAAATCTGGTTTTGGGGTTACTAATTTGAAAAACTTAAATTTCAGTCCCTTCATGAATGCGAGTCTTTCATAAAAATACCTATCAAAAAGTATATAATCATTTCTACTAAAAAGAGCTTCAATATATCTAAACCATAACTCGAGATAATAAACTATTGAAAAGAATAAATTTCTGTCCTTATAAAACTCTTTTGAATATCTGTCAGGATATTTTTCATTTTTAGATTTATAATGTCTCCTCTTAAGATTAACAAAAATTCTTGCTGCGTATGTCAGGAAAGGAAGATGAAAATTTTTTTTCCATCCCATAATAACAATCTTTGTTTTTTTGTTTTTATTTTCCAAAGATTGTTTTATCTTATTTATTAGCGTTGTCTTACCTGAACCATCGATTCCCAAAAAAACTATTTTCATAAGAAGATAATCTCTGAATGATTTAAAAACTTTTAGTTTTAAAATATCACAAACTTTTAAAACTCTAGATTGATAAAAATTATGAGAAAAGATGATAATAGAATTTAAAACAAATGGAAAAAACAAGGAAAGATTTTTAGGGAAAAAAATGAATTCAAAAAAGAATCTATTAATTGAATTTTTTGGTTTATCAAGAACAGGAAAAACCACATATAGAAAGAAATTGGAGGAAAAAGGTTATAAATTTAATAGCTCAAGACAATTTAAACGCTATCCAATTATAATAAGATTTTACTATTTTATGAAATATTTTGTTAAATATCCATTAAGAACAATTTACTTTTTTTATAAGCTTAATTCAAATTATTTGAAATTAGAGAAATTTTCAGTTATTCAATATGTAAAGATTTTTTTAATTAAGAATCTTTATCTCTCAAGAGTTTTAAGCGATTCTGAATTAGCAAGACAGATAAAGGGTCCTGTTGTGCTTGAAGATTTTTCTCATCAGGCTATTTTTATGATTCTTCAAAGAAAGGCATTTGAAAAAGAGATTAAGATATTATTAAAAATTCTGCCAAAACCAGATGTTTTATATATCTTTGAAACAGATAAAAGAACAAGATATGAAAGATTAAAAAAAACAAGATTCCCACATTTTAGATTTGGTAAAGATTACCCGGAGAGGTGGATGAGAAATTCAGAATATAATTACAAAATAATTAAAAAAATATATACAGAATGAAAAATAAAAATCCATTAAGAGTGTTGCTTTTTTGTGGTTGGGGGTATACCGGGATTGGAGGAGTAGAAGGATTTACAAAGAACTTAGCTGAATCTTTAGTTAAGGAAGGGCAGAATGTTTCTGTATTAACTCACAAACTAAAAAACGAGAAAGATGAAGTTGTAAATGGGGTTAAAGTCTATTATGTACCAAAAGTTCCAAGAATAAAATATTTTCTGCCTATATATATAATAAGGTTTTTAATTATTTTTTACAAGGCTTTTTTAATTCGTTTGAAAAATAAGATAGAGATTGTTTTAACTAACGAACCTGAATCTATTTCCTTTATGCCTTTAAGATTATTTGGCGTAAAAATAATGGTCAGAGGATTTTGGCTTTATAAGCATCTTAGTATTGAAGTAGAATCTTTAGTTAAAAATAAATTATTAACTTCTTTTTTGAAAAGTGTTTTAAGATTGTATCAAAAAACAGTAATTAAATTAGCTAATGCTGTAATCGGAGTTAAAAAAGAGGATGTTGTTGGTTTAAAAAAGATTACTAATAAAAAACCTTTTCATCTTCCTGCTGCAATAAACGATAAAATTTTTTATCCTTCTAATAAACAGAATAAAGATATTTTAGTTTATCATGGATTTTTAAGAGCCGTGAAAAGAATAGAACTCTTAATAAAATTATTTGACAAAATAAAAGACAGGCATAATAAAGCTAAATTATACCTTATTGGAGGGTTGAGAGAACCTTATACAAAAGAATATCTATTGAGTTATAGCAGGTATAAAAAAGACATAAAGTTTCTGGGCAAAAAAAATAAACAAGAGTTAGGAAAACTTCTAAGAAAATCAGGCATATTTATTCAGACAGCTATTGATTTTGGAAATTCCCCAACAGAGGCTGCTGCTTGTGGACTTCCTATAGTTGCGTTAGGTAATTTTAATGAAGACATTGGAATTTTTGCTAAAAGTGAAAGAGAATTTGTTAATGAAGTTGTAAGATTATTAAAAGATAAAAGATATTACAAAAAAGAAAGTGAAAAAAATAAAAAATATATTAAGGATAATAGGAGTTGGAAGGTCATAGTCAAAAAATATATAAAGATTTTTAGATATATATCTAGAACAAATAAAAAACGTCTTTTTTAACTTAAAAATTGTTTTATTGATTCTACAATATATTCTTGATTTTCTTTTGTTAGATTAAGATGAAGAGGGATTGTTAAAATTCTTTTTGAGATTTTTTCGGTAATTGGCAAACTGCACTCTTTATCCCCAAACTTGTTTTTAAAATAAGTATAAAGATGAACTGGATTATAAGATATTCTTGTAGGAATTTCCTTGGATTTTAAAAATTCTATACAAGAGTTTCTTGTTTCTTCATCTTCAAAAATAATATTGTAAGTGCAATAAACAGACTCATTGTTTTCTTTGTATAATGGAATTTTGATTTTATTGACATCTTTTAATTGTTCATTATAAAAATTAGCTATTTCTCTCCTTTTACTAATTAAAAAATCAAGTTTTTTAAATTGTGATAGGCCGAGAGCTGCATTCATTGTAGACATTCTTAGATTAAGTCCAGCAGTTATATAATCCTTATTTTCTGCTCTTCCATGAGACCTTATCATCTTAAGTTTTGATGCTACTTCATCAGAATTAGTTATCACCATCCCACCTTCGCCAGTAGTAATAATTTTATTAAAACAAAAGCTTGTTGCGGAGGAGTGACCAAAACTTCCAGCTTTTTTTCCATCGAGTTTTGCTCCCAAAGATTGTGCATTGTCTTCTATTAAAAGCAAATTATGGTCGTCTGCTATTTTTCTTAGATTTTTTATGTCTTTGGTTACAGCCCCTGCAAAATGAATTGGCATTATTGCTTTTGTATTCTCTGTTATTTTTTTTTCTACATCTTTTGAATCTAATCCTAATGTTTTTTCTTCTATATCTGCAAAAACAGGTTTTGCTCCTGCAAAAATAACTGAATTTATAGTGGCTGGGAAGGTAAATGAAGGAACAATCACTTCTCCAGAAGTGATATTATTGGCAAGTAAATTCGCATATAAGGCAGATGTTCCAGAATTAAAAGCTATAGCATTTTTCATCTCAAGAAATTCAGCAATTTTCTTTTCAAATTCTTCTATTTCGAGGCCATTTGTCCAGTAAGTTCCTCTTTTTATTACATTAGTTACAGCTTCAATATCCTTTTCATCGGCATAAGATTCAAATAACATTATTTTTTTGTTCATTTTATCTAACAACTAAATCTTGTCCTATTGAAAATATCTCTTCTGCTTTTCTTTCTTTGTCTCCTTCTTTTTGCACTAATTTTATCCTTAATCCTCTATTTTTAGCAATAACCACTGCTCCTTCATTATCTACCGCAGCGATTCTTCCAGGAATTCCATGAAAGTTTCTTTCTTCTAATTGTGACCGCCAAACATAAATTTTATCTCTAGAATAATAAAAAAATGCCCCGGGATAAGGATGAGTTAAAGCTCTAATTTGATTATGAATCTGCCAGTCAGTCATAGAATCCCAATTAAATATTCCATCTCTTGGATGTCGTTTTGTATAATAACTCCCTTCGTTTGGATTTTGAATTCTTGGATGAATTTTCCTACTTTCAATTTTGTCACAAACGTCAATAAGCATTCTTGGATAAATTTCTAGTGTTTTGTCTAAAACATCTTTAATAGTCTGTTCTTTTGACACTGCAATTCTTTCTTGAGCGAGAATTGGACCTGTATCTATTCCTTCGTCAACATTGTATATTGATAAACCAATTGTTTTTTCTCCATTTATCAATGCCCAATTTAATGGGGCTGCGCCTCTGTAATATGGGAGTAAACTTGCATGCAAATTAATACATCCATAACGTGGAATGTTAAGTAATTCTTTTCCGATAATTTTAGAATAGCCACACATAACTATTAAATCTGGTTTAAGATGTCTAATTCTCTTGATATTCCTCTTATTATTTGGTTTTTCTTCTATGCTTGACGGAATCCCTAATTCTTTGGCTTTTTTGTCTATACTCTCATACCATCCCCCTTCTCCCCTCTGAGCTATTGCATAAACTAATTCATGGTTACTGTTAGCTAATGCTTCTAAACAAGTAATCCCTCTTTGATTGTTCCCCATATAGACAATTCTCATTTTAGTTGTTAAGAAAGATTATTGTTTTTAACAAAATCTAGATATTCTTCCATTCCCTTTTCTAAATTGTATTCTGGTTTGTAGCCTAACAAATTCTTGGCTTTTGAAATATCTAATGTACCACGATTGGGTCTATATACATCTCTTGTTTTTTCAATAATTTTTGTATTTGGTATCAATTTTTTTATTGTTTCAGCAAGTTCTTTTATTGTTCTTCCTTCTCCAAAAGTTATATTAAATGTTTCGTTTAAAGCTTTTTTTGAATTGGCTACTAATACAAATCCTTTAGCAACATCTTTAATATAACTGAAATCAAGTTTATGTAAACCTCCATTATCTAAAACTAATTCTTTTCCTTTTAATGCATTTGTCAAAAAAATTTCTGTAACTCTTCTATTACAATCTGTTGGGCCGTAAACAGCAGATGGTCTTATTATTGAATAAGGAAGATTAAATCGTTTTGAATAGACTTTAACTAAATGTTCTCCAGCTAATTTCATTGCTCCATAAATTCCTATTGGATTACATTGCTGGTTTTCTTTTGCTGGAATTATGTTATTTTCATTATCTCTTAAAAAATCCCCATATACCATGCTTGAAGATGTATAAATAAATTTATCAAGATTTAAGTTTAAATTTCTTATAGCTTCTAAAATTGAAATAGTTGACTCAAATATATTTATTCTTGCTTCATCAGGATAATCATCACAAACTTTCGCTATTGGAAGTGCGGCTAAATGGATAATTATTTCAGGATTATATTTTCTGAGAGATTGTTTTAATAATTCTTTATCTGTAACATCTCCCCTCATTCTAACAACTCTCTCCCCATATTTTTTTAATTCCTTTATTCTGTATTGTTGATATTTAAACCAGGAACTTTCTTCAAGAGGAATATAATGTTTATGGGCATCATAAATCACTACTTTATTGTCCTCGTCTTTTAAAATTTCTTTAGCCACATGGAACCCAATAAAACCGTCGCCTCCAGTCAAAAAATAAGTTTTCATTTTTGAAAAAAAGTGGTCACGTTTATAAATTTTTCTATGGTTTTTTATAATCTTTTTAACTTATGTTTTATTGCGACTAAACTTTCCCTTATCATTGCAGTTACCAAACTGCCAGTTTGTAATTTTTTAAGGATTTTATTTTTAATTCCTTCTTTTTTGCTTTTATGTTTAATATAATTCTTAATGGCAAGATTATCAAAGATAGTGTTTGAATTAAATATTACTGCCAATGTCGGGCCATAACTTTCTGATTTTTCTCCTTTTCTTTTATAGGGAGCTCTTCCTGTATTTCTGACTTGCTCCCATATCGGCTTGTCTAAGTCTTTAAATTTCTGAACAAAATTTTTATCATCACTAAAAAATGCGTGTGGAAAAAGAATTTCTGCTAAATTCCTGCTAAAAGTGTTTTTATGTAAATCGTGGATAAAAACAATTTTAACTCTTTTATCTTTTAAAATTTTTAATGCTAACTGAATTGCTCTCTCACCCTTAGGTCCGTCAATAATGACTATACAATCTTCTTTTATTAATTTTGGAATAAGTTGTATTGAATCCCCATAAAATAATTTGATATTCCTGTATTTTTTTAGATTTTTTTCTGAAAATTTCACATCTTTTCCAAATCTGTCATAATCAATACTTTGAATATATTTTTCTGAACCTAAAAAAGATCTTGCGAGAATTTTTGTGCTATATCCTCTTGCTCTTCCACTTTCAATAATCTGATTTATGTTTAAATAAGAAGCTAAGGAAAACACAAGGAGAAGTTCACTATTTAGCATTCCTCTTATCTCAAATTTTGTGTTCCTAATAATTTGTGAAAATTTTTTTTTGTTTTTTTCACATATCTTTATTATCAATTTTTTTTTCATATTTGTTAGATCAAAATTTTTAATAATTCTTATGATTTAAATTTTTCTTTAAACTTATTAAAAAATGATTTTATAATCATTATATCATTTTTGTCTAAACCTCTGATTAAGAGGATTATAATAATATAAGATAATAGGAAGAATATTAATAGGATGCTCAAATTGATAATACTGATGGTCACAAATTTTTTAAGATAAAGAAGGATTGCTGCTGAAAGAAATCCTGCTGTTAGTACGGATATCATTTTTCTTCTAATAGGAAGAATAGAAAGATAATAATTACATTGAAACATAAAAATTATTGAAAGTAATACAAGTGAAGCTGATGATGCAAATGCTGCTCCAGCAATCCCATATTTAGGAATCAATAAAATATTCAAAATTATGTTAAATGCTGTTATAAAGATTATATCAAACAAGATTAATTTTGATCTTCCAGACATTGCTAGTAGATTATGTGAAATGCTGAATATAGAAAAGAATAATACCCCAAAACTCAGAATTCTTAATGCAACTTCTCCTTCAAGATACTGATTTCCAAATAAGATATTAATGAATGCTCCTGGAAATATGACCATCAAAATAAAAAGGGGGAGAACAGCTGTAAAAACCCATTTTCCAATTTGCTGGCTTATTTGTTTTACAATTTCTTTGTGTCCTCTAGCATACTCTTTATTTATAAGTGGGAAAAAAAGTTGAAGAAATAAACTTAATGGGATTGTAAGAAAAAAAGCTGTAGGAACTACTGCATTATATACTCCTACATCCCCTACTGTTCTAAAAATACCAATTATAAAAGTGTCTGTCCAATGAAATATTTGCCATATAAATGCATAAAAAGCTAAAGGCCAAGAATATGAAAAAACTTTCCTAAATATTTTTTCTTTTTTCTTAATCTTCTCTGCCTTTCTAAATATATAAGGAAATTTGTATCTGCATACAAAAAAAGCTGTTAATAAAGTTCCAAATATGCCTAAAAGATAAGAATAGATTATAGCATTTGATTTAAAACCAAGAAAAATGAATAATATAAGAAAAGTTAATTTAAATGAGCTTAAAAGAATTCTTGTTATAAATGTGTGCCATTTAATCTCTTCATGAGCTCTTATTATCGGAAGAAATGTATTCAATAAGATAGTTAATGGAACAGAAATACTAAAAAATTTAAGAAAGATCATCAAATCAGGTTCATTAAAAATTGATAAAGAGATTAAATTAGAGAAACAAAAAAGGATTATTCCTCCAACCAAACCAAGAATCAATAAAAATAAAAAAGAGGACTTAAACAAATACTGAATTTTGTTTTTTTCATTTTTGCCTCTAAAAATGGAGATATATCTTAACAATCCTTCATTTAAGCCTAAAGCAAAAAAAGCAATAAACCAACCAGAAATCATTATAGACAAAGAAAACAAACCATAAATCTCTGGGCCAAAATTTCTTGCTATTACAATCCTGTATAGATAGGTAAAAATCTTTGATATGATTATTCCTGCTAATACAATCATAGAAGATTTTGCTAATAATTTTAGTGAATGATTAAAGAGTTCTTGGTTATCTTGGTCCATGCATTATAATATTAAATAGGTTATTTAAATTTATTTTATAGCAAAGACAGAATAGTTTAGAGTAAAAACAGGATTGTAAAAAAGTTTGTCTGCTAATTTTCCAAACAGATTAAAAAGAAGTATAAATGGCTTTGCTATAATTCCTGGGAAAGCATCGGATATCCCCCAGACTACTAGTTGCACTATTGAAAGAGCAGCTCCTCCA
The DNA here is from genome assembly GCA_017609285.1 of Candidatus Pacearchaeota archaeon. Taxonomy (GTDB): domain Archaea; phylum Nanobdellota; class Nanobdellia; order Pacearchaeales; family GW2011-AR1; genus JAFCEE01. The sequence continues at coordinate 120,471 of JAFCEE010000001.1, forward strand.
TTTTCTTTTATTTCTACATATCTAAATTTTTTGAATATCTCCCTAAGAGAATATTTAGTAAATCTAAAATAATCATATGGCTCTCCATGTAATGGTACTGCCATATTTGTTGTTAATAGACATTTCCCACCGTTTTTCAAAACGCGATAAATTTCATCTACTGCTTTTTTATATCCTATAAGATGCTCTATAACCTGAAAACAAACTACACCGTCTACAGAATTATTTTTAATAGGAATTCCTTTTTCTATATCTGCTTTAATATCAACCCCAGGGTAATCAAATTTATCTATCTTAACATAATCCTCTGAATTTACAAAAAATTTTTTATAAGGTGACTTGCCAGCTCCAATATCTAATATTTTCCCTCTAAAACGAGGAGCATAAAATTTAACTTTTTTCAAAATCTCTGAAAAATGTAAGTAAATATCATCTGTTAATTTTGGCCTTTGCCATACTCTCAAAGGCCGCCCTATTTCACCTGTCCATTTTTTCATGGAAAGTTAATTAAGAAAGATTATTTAAGAATTATTTAATTGAAAAGTCTATATTTAAGTAGGGTATAAATAGCCACAATCCCATCTTTCCATGTTATCTTTTTTCCTTCTTTGAAACTTCTACAATCATAGCTAATTGGAATCTCAACAATCTTGATTTTGTTCTTAAGAAGCTTTGCTGTTATTTCTGGTTCTATATCAAATCTATAAGATTTCAAATTTAGACTTTCTACCACTTTCTTTGTCATCATTTTATAACAGGTTTCCATATCAGTAATTTTTTTATGATACAAAATAGATGTGAGAAAAGTAAGAAGTTTGTTCCCATAATAATGCAAGGGAATATTAAACCCGGTCAATTTTCCTAATAATCTTGAGCCAAAAACAACTTCTGTTTTATTTTCTAATATTGGTTTAAGCAACTTTTTGAATTCTTCTGGATTGTATTCAAGATCTGCATCCTGAATTACAATAACATCACCAGAAGAATGCTTTAAACCAGTTCTTATTGCCGCCCCTTTTCCGAAATTTTTTCGGTGAACAAAGTATTTAATGTTTGGGTATATCTTCTTTAAATTTTTGATTTTTTCTTGTGTATTATCTTCAGAGGCATCATTTACTATTATTATCTCTTTTTCAAGAGGTAATTGAACTTGGTTAACTTTTTTTATAATTTCCTCAATTGTTTTTTCTTCGTTGTAAACAGGGACAATTATGCTTATTTTCTTTTTCATTGGAAGGGTTATATACGAGGGGTTTAAGAAGATTTATACAATAAAAAATATATATAAAAAGATAATAAAATTGCTATAACTATATCTAAGTAGAGGATTAAATGAGCAATTTTGTTAAGTAAAAAATCAAAAGCATTATAGGTAGAATAATCATCAAAATTACTTCCTTTTGGTTTGTATCCTACTGGATAATAAAACCATACATGTGTTGAATCTGCAAAGCTTATTGTTTGAGGTTTGGCTAAAAAAACTGTCCTATAGATGTTAAAATGTTTTTCTCCTTTTATCCCATAAATAGTCTTTACTAATTCTGCTTTTTTCTTGAAATAATCTGTTATCTCTTCACATGTTTTGTTAAATTCAGGTTGTTTTGACACAGTCCCCCAACCAGAGTCGTCTGTTGCAGCTTCAATGTAATACGTTGTTATTGGTATAGAATTCCCTGACCATGAATTCTGGTTTTTCATTAAAGCTGAAAAATAATTTGTTTCAATGTAATGTCTATCATAAAACATAAATGCTATCCTCCCCCTATAAATTCTGCTGTCTACTACAACAAGGGAATTTGGCTCGATGTTTTCATTTTTGAAATCAATTAATTTTCCTAATTCATTTTTTCCAAAAAATCCATTATTCTGATGATAAACTTTTGCTAAACTAAACAAAATTAATAAACATAGTAAAGAATAAAGAACTACTTTTTTTGTTTTTTCTTGTTTAAATACCTCTGAAATATTGATTATTGAAATAGAGGCAAGCAAAGAGATAAAAAAACTTCCAAAAACAAAATGATTAGCTAAGAGTGATGTTCCAGATAAAAACAAAAAAGGGAACAAGAATGCTAAGATTAAAAACAATAAGAATTTATTTTTGTTTTTGAAAAGAAAAAACAAGCCTAAAAATGCAAAGAAAAGAACAAAAATAGATTCATTGTGATAGAACATTAAAAGTCCATCTACAATTCCAGAATGTCTGCCATGATTTGGGAAGATTAAATTATAAAGATTAAATGGAGCAATTGTTGGAGCAATATCCTTGTATTTATCTAAAGAGATTCTTGTAAACCTCGCAAATTGTAAATCAACTAATCCCTTATCCTTATAAAGAAGATAATTAAAAGTAAGAATTGGGGTTACTAATAAAAGCATAATCAAACCAGCATAAATAATCTGCTTAAACTTAAATTTGTGAAAATGCCTTTTGTTGTAATAAATAAGGAAGATAGCAAAAGCCGGAATGACACTTAATGCTATTGACTTAATCATTATAGATACTCCTAAAGATACCCATGTTAAAATAAAGAATCTTGATTTTGACTTTTTGAGAAATAGAATCAAAAAATACATTGAGAGAAAAACAAAAAATGCCATTGAGATATCCATCAATGCCGCCATTTGGGTCAGTTGGAAGGAAGAAAACGTAAGGATTATAGAGGAAATTAAAGCTATTTTTTTATTGAAAATCTCTTTCGCTATGAGATATATCAAAATTATAATTGCGCTTCCAAATAAAATTGATGTAAATCTCAATCCAAAAACAGATACTCCAAAAATTTTTGTGAATAAATCTGTAAGCCAAAACCATACTGCAGATTCATCCATTATCTGTAATTTTCCTGAACTGATAAAACCGAGAGCATGTGTTCCATGAACCATTTCATCAGCACAAAATTTGTTTCTTAAAGCAGTTAAGGTTCTTAAAATAAATCCAATGATAAAAAGAAAGATAATCCATTTTTTGTTATTTTTAGAAAGTATAAAATCAAGAGTTTTGTCTAAAAATCTATTTAGGAAAACTTGTTTCATCTCTTCTTTTTGTTTCTTTTCAATTTTCTCTTTTTCCATTTAAGATCAAAGATTTGTTATTAATTAATAATTTTTTTAGTATTTTAAATTATTCTTTTTTGGAATTTTTTGATAGTAATAAGAAATATACTTCCTAACATAATTAAACTTAAAAACAATTTTCTCAACGATTAAGGAATGAAAAGAGCATTAATTACAGGTATAACTGGGCAGGACGGGGCTTATCTTGCAGATTTTTTATTAAAAAAAGGATATAGAGTTTTTGGGACTTATAGAAGGACTTCTACTCCAAATTTCTGGAGACTCCGAGCTTTGAAAGTTCTTGACAAAATTACATTGATTCCAGCTGATATGGCGGATATGTCTTCTTTGTTAGAAGCTGTAAATCTAGCTGACCCTAATGAGATTTATAATTTGGCTGCCCAAAGTTATGTAAGCGCAAGTTTTGACCAACCATTATTTACTGCTCAAGTAGATGGTCTTGGTCCATTAAGAATTCTTGAGATTATTAGGCATTTAAACAAGAAAATTAAATTTTATCAAGCTTCTACTTCAGAATTATATGGAGAATCTATTGAAGATAAAAAAATGCAACAAAATGAAAACACTAAATTTTTACCAAATTCTCCTTATGCTACAGCTAAGTTATATGGCTTTCACATATGCAGAATTTACAGAGATGCTTATAAGATTTTTGCTTGTAATGGGATTCTATTTAACCATGAAAGTCCTTTGAGGGGATTAGAATTCGTAACAAGAAAGATTAGCAATGCTGTAGCCAGAATAAAATTGGGCCTGCAAAAAAAATTATTTTTGGGAAATCTTGACGCCAAAAGAGACTGGGGTTTTGCCCCGGATTATGTCAAAGCAATGTGGTTAATGCTCCAACAAGATAAACCAGATGATTTTGTTATTGCCACGAATGAAACTCACTCAGTTAGAGAATTTGTTGAAGAAGCTTTTAAAAATGTTAGATTAGATTGGAGAAAATATGTTCAGACTAAAGAGGAGCTGATAAGACCAAAAGATGTTTCCATTTTAAATGGTGATTACTCAAAAGCTAAAAGAATTTTGGGATGGAAGCCAAAAACAAAATTTAAAGACTTAGTCAGGAAAATGGTTAAATCTGACCTAATGAGGTGGAAAAAATTTTTAAATGGTGATAGGTTTCCTTGGGATGCTTTTGATTACCATGAGAATATAGATATTCTAAAAAGGGGAAAAACGAAATGATTCCGGTAGCTGAACCTTTTTTAGGAGAAGATGAATTGAGATATGTTACTGATTGTATTAAACATGGATGGATTTCTTCTGCTGGAAGCTATGTAAAAAAATTTGAAAAAGAATTTGCTAAGTTTTGTAATGTTAAATATGGCATTGCTGTTTCTAGTGGAACTGCAGCTTTGCACCTTGCTCTGCTTGCATCAGGTATAGAAAAAGGAGATGAAGTTATTATACCAAACTTGACTTTTGTTAGTCCTGCAAGTATGACTAAACTTGTTGGAGCTAGACCTGTTTTAGTTGATTCAGATTCTGAAACATGGAATATTGACCCAAAAAAAATAGAAGAAAATATAACAGGAAAAACAAAAGCTATAATTCCTGTTCATTTATATGGGCATCCAAGCGACATGGATCAGATAATGAGTATAGCAAAGAAGAACAATTTAAAAGTAATAGAAGATGCGTGTGAAGCTCATGGGGCAGAATATAAAGGGAGAAAAGTTGGAGGTATTGGAGATATAGGGTGTTTTTCTTTTTACGGAAATAAAATCATTACAACCGGAGAAGGTGGAATGTGCGTAACCAACAACGAAAAGTTGTATGAGAAAATGAAGTATCTAAGAGATCACGCTATGAAGCCAGATAAAAGATATTGGCATGAGGAAGTTGGATTCAATTACAGACTTACAAACATCCAAGCTGCTGTTGGCATCGCACAACTTGAAAAGATTGAAGAGATAATCAAAGCAAAAAGAAATAATGCTATGATTTATGATTCTCTATTAAAAGGGATAGAGGGGATAATGCTCCCTCCTAATAAATTTTGGGCTAAAAATGTTTATTGGATGTATTCTATTCTAGTTAATGATAAATTCAATCTAAGCAGAGATAATTTAATGCAAAAGCTAAGAGAAAAAGGTATTGAAACAAGAGCATTTTTTTATCCATTAAATGAGATGCCTCCATACAGAAGTGAAGGAGAATTTGAGGTTTCAAAAAAAATTTCGGAGAGTGGAATAAATTTGCCCTCATCAGCCAAACTTACAAAAGAGGAGATTAAAAAAGTTTGTAGCGTAATTAGAGAAGTTGCTGAAGTTAAATAGGATTTTTTGGTGGTTTGTTAATTTTTGAAAAAAAATTCTGACCAAAACAGATATAAAAGAGTTAAAAGAAGAATAGTGTGGGAGTAAGTGACAGAAAGACTAAATGAAATGGAACGTGCTCAATTTAGGGTTTTTTCATATAAAGACAAAACCTGATATTTCTTAACTAATCTAAAATTCTGTAAAGTTAAATTGTCATTTATGGTTAAAGCGTAATTTATTTTTTCATATTCTGTTTTATCACTCTGACTTTTTCTCAGCTCAGCAGAAAAACAAATATCCCTCCTGTTCCATGGTTTAGAGCGAGAACAAAATTTTTTTCCTGCAATAATAGAAGAATTTTTTAGATAAAGTTCATAATCTTGTATGCTTACAAATTCTTTTATCCCATCCCCCCAATATAAATGAGCAAGATGTTGATAGCTATCTGGATGGTTCCCTACAATAAAGGACTGATTTGGATATTGTTCCTGAATTTGTTGTAAGTCTTCCTTGATTAATTCTGTTGTAAAGATAGGATTTAAGTTCAAATTGGGAAAATTTTTAACAAACATGACAAAATCTTGGCCTTTGGTTTCGTATTTTATTTGTATCAAGTAGGGGTTAATAACCATGAGAGTTAAAACTAAAAAAATTATGAGTTGTATTCTGAATTGCTTTTTATTTAAAATCTTCGCTAAAAGCAAGATTATTATAGGAATTAGTATAATAAGAAGCCTTATCTGTGGATTGGTAAGCAAGAAAGCCAAAGAGAATGTTAAGAAAATAATTAATTTTTTGTATTTAATAAAATTCTTCTTTTTATAGAATAAATAAGAGTAAAAAGGGATAAACAATAAAAATGAAACTAATCTAAGAGGATTAAATCTAGGATGGTGATAAATTCCACCATAAAGAAAGAAAACTATACAAGAAAAAATATGTTTAAGGATACTATAAAAAGCAAAACCAAAAAGAAGCTGATCAGTTATTAAACGCGGTAATAGTCCAATAAGAATAAAAAAAAGAAAAATCAAGGAATTTAAAAATTTTTTATTATAAAAATAGGAAAGGAGAAGAAAAAAAGAAAAATACAAAGAGGTCGCCCAAAAAGCACCACCAAAACCTGCTAAAAGGCCCGCATAAGCAAGATATTTTGTTTTATTCTGCTTTTCAAATTTTTCAATAAAATAGTAACTCCATAAAAATAAAAAGCTCAGAAAAATGGCTGGAGTAATCCAAGGAATAATATACCATACTACAGGACTCACAAGAAAAAGCCAAAGAGTTTTTTTATTTTTTTTGCTTATAAAATAAACACTAAAAATCAAAAGACAAAGCCAAAATATGGAACTTATCTTCATTAAAAAAAAATTTTTCGTTAGTCCAACAAATGGAGACATTACCAGACCATACAAAACAGAATGACTTGCTCTTAATCTGGCTTGATAATTTCCTGAGAAAAATTTTGCTGTATCTGCATAATCTCCTATGTCTGCTGAGCCCTCATAATTAGTAAGTAAAGAAAGTATCAACATAAGTCCCAATACTATAAAGATTAGTTTTGCCTCTTTATCTCTCATTTTTTCTACAAACAATGAAGTGGGTTATTGGAAAAAACCAAGGGATTTTTTTTACTTTAACTACATCAAAAAAATTTTTTAGTTTTGTTAGAATATCTTTGATGTCGTATTCAAATAAAGTTACCTTATCTTCAATTTTTGTATCAATGCCAAATAATTTGACAATCGGATAAACTTTTTTTCTTAATTTTTCATTTGGGAAAGTAATTATTAATTTTCCATGGTTCCTAAGAACTCTTCTTAACTCTTTAAAACCTTTATCTAATTGGGAGCTATGTTCTATAACTTCTGTGCATATTATTGCATCAAAAAATTTATCAGAAAATGGGGTTTTTTGCATAGAGGCTTTTTTAATTACTATCTCGCTTGAAAAAGATAGAGATTTTAATTTTTCCCTGAATTTGTCCAAAGCCTCTTTTACTATGTCTATAGCATACAAAGAAAGTGGTTCTTCATGCAGAACTTGCAAAGAGACATACCCTGCTTCACATCCAACATCAAGTATTGTTTTATTTTTTGGTTTTATTTCTCTTATTATTTTTTTAACCCTTAGCCTAGAAGGAAAACCTATAATTAGATTATTATAAAAAGAATCCATAGGCTCTTTCTTAAATTCCAATTGGGCTGCCCTAAAAGATTTTTTCATTTCTTCATCCATTTTATTTAATTAAAATTTATTGTTTTTAAATATATATGTGAAAATAAAAATGTATTTAAATTTAGTTTAAATAAAAAAATTATGAAATATAAAATTAAAGGTAAAGTAAGGAAAAATAAGGATTTATCAGTTATTATTCCTACATACAATGAAGCTGAAAATATTAGAGAGTTAGTTAAAAAATTAAAAGAAAATTTAAAAAAAATTGATTTTGAGGTAATTATAATTGATGACAATTCAGCAGACGGAACTGCAGAGGCAATAGATAAGTTAGTTGAGCGGTCCAAAGGTGAAATTTTGGCTTTGCATAGATATAACAAAAGGGGAATATTTTCTGCAATTCAAGACGGCATTAAAGTTGCTAATGGAAAGTATATTGTTATGATGGATTCTGATTTATCACATCCACCTAAGAAAATTAGAGAAATGTGGAAATTAAGAGAGGATTTTGACATAGTTTCTGGCTCGAGATTTATTAGAGGTGGAAGAATGAGAGCTGGTTTTCTGAGAAAATATGGCTCTTTTATTTTAAATTTCTTATGTTCTTTGATTGCTAATCTAAAAGTAAAGGATGTTATTGGAGGGTTTCATTTAATGAAAAAAAAGGCTTTTGAGTTTTTAAAATTCAAATACAACTCCAAATTTGGGGAATTTGATTTAGAACTGCTATATAGAGCAAGACAGAAAGGTTATAGTATTAAGGAAATTCCATTTATATATCAGTTTAGAAAAAAAGGCAAATCAAAAATGAGTGAAAATATTATTGGTCTATTTTCAATGAGTTTAGTTTATCTGAAGAGAGCTATTCAGCTAAGATTTCTTGGTTAAATTTTTATTTAAAAAGAAAGGCTTTTCTTTTTTCATATTAAAAAAGAATTAATTGTATAAACTAGGGCAGCAACTAAAAGCTTTATTAAATTATATATAAAATAATGTATTCTAAGATTTGTAAATAGACTAAAAAATTCTGTTAATAAAAATAAGCATTTGTTCACTATCATCCCTAATAACCTATTTATTTAAGAGAATTTATAAATATATCTTAGCAATTCATAAGATTTTTTTCTATAGTCTAAGTTTGGTTAAGCAAATAAACTAAAAACTCCTTTTTGTAATAAAAATAATGAAATGAGAATTATAATAAAAGAAGGTAAAGGAGAGTTGAGAGTGATAAAAATTAGGGAGGCTGAAATTATGTCAAAAAAACTAACTACAGAAAGGTTAGCTATAGAAATGCTTGTAATTGAAAAGAAAATTCCTTTTATTAGAAGATAAAAAGCAAGGACTAAAATAAACTTAGCTGGAATTATATGAAAAAAATGGAAAATCCAGAGTGATAAAGCTGTTAAAATATCAAGTGAGCCTAGAATTTTAATTATCATTTTTTCTTAAAATAGTTGTAGATTGAATATGATAAAAAAAGTTTTCTTTTTGCTGTTTGTAAAGGAATATCTTCTATTAAATCTTCAAACAGGTGTATTAAAAATCCAAGAAAAACAAAAAAAAGAGGTTGATAGAAAAAAGACAAAACTAAAACAAAAAAAAGAGGTTCTATTCCATGAAAAATCATAAAACTATGTTTATGTTTTTTTCTTTCCTCTGGAGACATTTCAAGCCATTTATCTTTTTTCGCAAGAAACCATTTATAAGCTATCTTTAAACTTAAGTCTTTCTTTTTGAAAACATAGTAAAGGTAATGGTCTACATCTATGAGGAAAGATGAGAAAAAGAAAATTAAAACATAAATTGGCTTAAGAATAAATAAGAGAGGTAGAGAAATAAAAAGATTAATTATAAGATGAGTTTTAGGCAACATCTTAACTTTCTATTCTTTTTAATATTTCAGCAAAAGCTGGTCTTGTTATTAATACTCCTGTTGTTATGCCTATTATTGAGGTTACAGCAAAACCTCTTAATAAGCCAGCCCCTGCCCAGTATATTGGAAACAGGGAAGCTAAAGAAGTGAAGTAAGCCCCTACTATAATAAAGAGCGCTCTTTTAATTCTCTCTATCATACCTAAACTCAAACCTGTTCTTGATTCATCTAGCATTATTATTTGTTGGTCTACACCTGTTCCAATAACTACTAAAATTCCTGCGATACTTGCCAAATCAAGATTCCATTTAATAAAAGAAGCAAAACCTAAAATTATAATAACTTCAGAAAAGCTTACTAAAAGTAAGGAGAGAGAAGATTTTATTTTCCTGTATCTTATAAAAACAATAAAAGCTACAGCTGCTAAGGAAGAAAAGCCAGCAAGAAATAAGTATTTGATAAATTTCTGTCCCAGTAAAGGAGAGATTGTATCTAATTTGACTATTTCTAATTTATAGGGTAAGGAACCTGTAATAAGAATTGTTTGTAATTTATTCATATTTTCTTTTGCTGAGTTATAGGCTTCTTCTTGAGTATTTCCAAAACCAGAACCTGAAACAGCCACTTGGGTTGTTACCCTACCTTTCAAATCTTCTGAGATAAGTAAAGAATCAACTAGCGTATCATCTAAATAGAGGTCAAGCTTCTTGTCTAGATAATTGCCTTGTTCAGTTATATTTACTTCAAGTTTATCTGTTATTTCTGCGTGTCTTTCTGCTGCTTCTGCACTTAAATAGATAACAAAAGTAAATCTGCAGGCATAACCTTCCTGTATTTGAGAACAAGATTCTATTCTTGCACAGGTTGCATCATTTCTACAGACAGAAGTTATATCCTTTTTTCCTCCAACAAAAACTGTTTCATTTCCAATTTTTGCCTCAAATTTTCCTTGCTTGCCTACTAATTCTTTTAAATCTGTGGGCGTGGCTCCAGCAATTTCTACTAACATATAATTATTTCCTTCCAAATCTTTTATTGGCCTTATAGTCACATCAGATAAACCATAAACATTAAATCTCTCACTTGAAACGGAGATTAAGTCAGATATTTCCTGCGAGGAAAGAGAAACATTTGATGGCTTAACTAAAGCTCTTGCACCACCACTTAGGTCTAAGCCAGTTTTAATTCTTGTCTTTGGAATTTTGGACAGGGTAATTTCCGGAGGTTTGTCTGTAAAAAGAATAAACTCTTTTTCTCCTGTTTGGATTATAATTTTTGTATAGTTTTTAGAAAGATTTCCTGAGGGAAAAATTTCTGAAATAATTTTGGAATAATCTTCTAAAGTTTTAATTGGCCGACCATTAATTTTTTCAATTAACATGCCTGGTCTTAACCCTTGTTCAAAAGCAGTAGAGTTTTTATCTACACTCTTTATTATGATTCCTGATTTCCATGAGGGAGATATTGCGAGTATAGCAAAAGCTATAAAAGCTATTAGAAGCCATAACCTGAATCCTATTTTTACCATTTTAACTTTCACCCTAAACCTTTATTTTCAGCATACCATTTCAATATGCCTAGATTAGTAATCCAAGTATTTATTAAATCGAAAGATAAACCAATAATTAAAATTGAAAATATTTGAGTTAGAGTTTTTGATAAAGTAAAAACTATAAGAAGAGAAACTGAAACAGCTGCTAAGGATGTTAGGGTCATAGTTAAACCAGTTTTGAAAGCTAATAATATTCTAGTATTAAGAGAGGCTTCTCTTCTTTTTAATATTCTTGTTGTTAATAAAATGTCTGAATCTACACTATAACCAATTAACATTAAGAAAGCCACTATCCCCGCAGCTGAAACCTTCATACCCAAAAGATTTACTAATGCAAGAGACATTACTATATCAGCAAAAGCTGATAAAATTACTGCAAAACTTGGCACAAAAGTTCTAAAAATTATAAATACTACAAGAGACATTAAAATAAAAGCTATGATTATTGCTGTTCTCAATTGTCTATAAAAACCCTGACTTAAAGAAGAACCTGTAAATTCTATGCTTGAATTTTCATCAGTTAAATCAAAACCTAAATAAGATTCAAGTTCGGATTTAACTTTTTCCGGTTCTTCTGAAACCTCAATGATAAATGCTTCTTGGTTTCCTGTCCTTAAGTCAGAAATTTCGCGAACACTAAAATCGGTAAAAGTTTTTTCTAAAAAAATTTTTAATTCATTTAAATCAGTTTGGGCAAAAACAGTTATAGAAGTGCCTCCTTTTAAACTTATATCTCTATTGATTATGTCTCCTGTTTTTTGATAGAAAGAAAAGAGATAGATAAGAGAAGTCAATAAAAGCAAAGCTGGTATGAATAATAAGAGTTTATAGTATTTATCATGCCAGTTTTTTTTCTTTTCAGCTTCAGATTCCATAATTAAAAGAAAAAAGGAGTGTTTAAAAAATTATGCGCCGGCCGGGATTCGAACCCGGGTCAACAGCTTGGAAGGCTGTGGTCCTGCCACTAGACTACCGGCGCTAGAGGTATAAAATAGGGGGGATTTTAAAACTTTCTGGAAACGCCCCTGCCAGGATTCGAACCTGGGACACCCAGCTTTCTTCTTAGATAGGAGGTTCACCATTATTCTGGTGCTCTATCCAGACTGAGCTACAGGGGCTCATTTTAAGAAAAAAATAGAAATTATAAAACTATCTTTTTAAGAAAGATAGAAAACCTTTCTTTTTTACCTTTTGTGGTTTGTATTTGGGTCTGAGAAAAATAACTTGTAAGCCATAAGCTTGAGCAGATTTTGCTTGTACAAGATCTGCTGTAATTAGTATTGCTTTATTGTTTTTAGCAATATTTCTTACTAAAGCATCAATTTCACCTGATTTAGCATACCTAATCTGCATCTCATTTGGCCGAGTTCCCTGAAAATGGACTTTAATCCCTTGTTCTTTATAGCTGTGTAATTTAGCTACTTCTTCTAAACCAACAAAACCTTCTTCCTTACCCTTGTTGGCAAGATTTTCCAATTCAGCCATTACTGCATTAGGAATTATAATTCTTCCTTTTAAACCTTTTTTAATTAGTTTTGGTAAAAATTTATTAATTATCGCTGATGTATCAACTACATATTGTTGTTTTTTTATTGGGATTTTTTTCCTTAAAGTTTTTCTTGCTTTTATTTTTATTTGTTGAGTTCTTGTTTTTTTCTTTCTTTTCATTTTCAAGATGCGAGGGCTAGGATTCGAACCTAGGAACCCACTAAGGGACGGGATCTTGAGTCCCGCGCGTTTGACCACTTCGCTACCCTCGCTTATATAATTTATATGGGTTAAGCTTATTTTTAAGTATATCTTTTCTTTGTTTTATCTTTGTATTTGGAGGGCAAAAACCAAATCTTTTCCATATTAAATATTTTGTATTATGTTTTGGATTTGATGGTTTAAGCTCTTGAAACCATCTATGTATGCTATTAATCTCATTTATTTCTAAGATGTGGATATCACTACGATTTCTATGACAACTAAACCCTCCTTTTAACATTCTTTTTACACACCTAAAATCATATTTTTTACATAAACTGAAAATTTGCTCTATTAATTTTTGGGATATACTACAGATCCTTATTCTGATTTTTGAATGATAGTTAGAATTAAAGATGTTAGCATATCTAGTATAATCTTTTTGACAGAATACACAACCATCTGTATCAAAAATTCCTCGAAGAAACGAAAAAACTATCTGTTTATCTGAGTTGAGTATCCAATCTGGCACAAATGCTGATTTTACTTTTCTCCCTTTAGCTAAACCAAGACTTAATAATCTTTTGATTACATTTTTTTTATATACTGAAATTCCATATACTCGCCAATATCTGAAATTCTTAGGTTTTATATTGATTTTTAAGACTTCATTTATTAAATCTGTAAGATGCTTATCATAATAATCTTTATCTTCTTCTGGATCACCAACAATAAAAAAACCTTTCTCCCTTTCCTCTATCCAACCATCCCCCATAATGGCTCCACATAATTCTGCTTCTTTAATCCCACCCATTTTAAAATTGGGTTTTCCTCATTTAAAAGGTTATCTACGAAGAATTTGTTACTCTGGCACTCCCGTCAACTAAAAAAAAGAAAAAGAGGTATAAAAAGTTTGTTAAATATTTATTTTTCTCTTGTGAATATTTTTTGAAACTGAAGTTATTTTTGTCATAGAAAAAAGGCAGTACAAGTCAGCGTACAGTAGACACCGAAGTGTCGTCCTGTAAAAACTGATTACTCCTGCCTTAAGGGAGTAAGATCATTGATATATTTAAATCTTTTGATAATATTTGTTGCATAAAGACACTGACAGAATTTAAATTACTTATATTAACTTAAATTACAAAATTTCTAAATAAATTATTATGTAACTATAAAGAAGAATAAATAAAGTGTAAAGAAGACAGCTTTATGCCTTCCCTTCCTCTCGGAAAGTACAGACATAAACGTAGCCAGCTTAACTTCTGTGTTCGGAATGGAAACAGGTGTTTCCTGACTACTATGGCTGTCTTCATAAGAGCTGAGAAAAGAGGATTTTTAAAGTTTATTATGCTCATTCTGAAATGGCAAAGAAAAGGCTAAGCAAAAAAGAAGCAGAAGAAAAAATAGAAAAGTTTTTTTCTGATATAAAAAACAAAACTCCAGAAGAGGTAAGGAAAATTAAAAGGTTAGCTATGCATTATAATATTAAATTAGGCAAGTTTAGGAAGAAATTTTGTAAATACTGCTTTTCTCCGAAATTAAGAGTTGTAAGTATAAAAAATGGTATTAAGAGAGTGAGATGTGAAAGCTGCGGGAGAATAAGTAGATGGAAAATTAGTTAGATTTAAATATCATTGTTCTATAAAATTAAAATGAAAGAAGATCCGCCAGATCTAGCTGATTTAAATGCTTCAAATAATAAAGATTTGGAAACTATTTTAATGAATAGAGAAGAAATACTTTTAGAGCCTAATGGGGAAGAGGAAATTGCTGTTTTTAATGCTGCAATATGTCAAGATAGCCAAAATTGGCCACTGCCTTTTATTTATAGAGCTGTAAAAAAAGATAATGTTTCAGTAATTAAATATAGAAAACTTATAAGTCCAACTAAATTAAGTAGATACAGTAAGGTTCTTATACAACCAACAGAACCTTATGAAAAAGTAGGGTGTGAAGATCCTAGAATTACGAGAATAAGAGATGAGTTTTATATAACCTATTCTGCTTTTGATGGGAAAAATGTTAGAATTGCTTTGGCAAGAACAAAAGACTTTAGGGCAATAGAGAAATTAGGGGTGATAGGGCCTCAAATAGATATAAAGGAAGCAATAGGTCTCGTAGGTGATAAGAAATATAAAGAAACATGGAAAAGATCTTGGGTGCTTAATGGTGATGGATGGTTACTTCCTGATAAAGATGCTTCCTTACACTTTAAAGATGGAAAATGGGTTTTAATACATAGATTAGAACCTGATATGCATATAGCTTATGCTGATAGTTTAGAAGAATTTAGAAGTCAGAGATACTGGAGAGACTATATTAGAAATTTAAATAGACATGTTCTTATGAGAGCTGAAGAAAAGTGGGAAGAAGAAAAGATAGGACTTGGTTGCTTAAACAATATAGATGGAAGGTTCATTGGAACATACCATGGTGTTGATTCTAATCTAAATTATTATGGAAGTTTTTTTGAGGTCAGATGGGATGATGGAAAAATAGCAGTTAAAAGTAAATTAAGAAACCCTATTCTTAAACCTGATTCTGAAATTTGTTTTTTCAAACCTTCAGAAAATGAAAGGCCGAAAAGAGTTGTTTTTCCAACATCATTGTTGGCGGAAAAAAACAATGATATCATTTGGATTACTTATGGGGTTGGCGATAGAATGATTGGTATAATGCCTACAAATAAAGGGGGGTTATTTGAAAAATTAGATCATCCTTCAAACAGATATTATAACTAAAATTTCTTAAATTTGCTTATTTCTTCAATCATATCTGTTTGTCCTAAAAACATTGCTCTACAACAATATCTTTCTAATCCTAACTCATCAAGAACTTTTCCTGGCTCTTCTCCTTTTTCTACTCTTTCTTTATACTTTTCCCATAAATGAGCTATGGGCTTGCCACATGAAAAACATCTAATTGGAATTATCATCTTCTAAATAAAGAAAGAGAAACCTTTATAAAGGTTTTTATGTGTATATAAAGGAGGTGATCGGCCTCAGACTGAATTCTGAGAAAATGATGATAGTAAAAAATTTAGCTGATAAAATAAATAAAACACTCCTCGTTGGAGCGATTAGTTTAGCTGTGGGTTTAGGAGCAGGATATTATTTGGGCAGGCATTATAATGAACCAGTAAGAGTAGAAAACTTAAATGCAAATGCTGAGGGGCCATATCTTTTATTAATAGAAAATAGAAAAATTATGAGAGATTTTTATTTTATAGAGCAGGAGGACGGCAGCTTTAAAAAAGAATGAAGATGAAACAAGAGATAATCAAGCTAAAAAATGTACATAAGAACTATATAATGGGAGATGCAGTTATTCGTGCAGTAGAGGGGGTGGATTTAAGTATAAAGAAAGGGGATTTCTTAGCCATTGTTGGTCCTTCTGGTAGTGGTAAAAGTACAATGATGAATCTTGTTGGAGCTTTAGATTTAGCTACAAAAGGAGATATTTTTTTAGATGGACAAAACATAGAACATCTACACGAGAGTGGATTAGCAAGAATAAGAGGTAAAAAAATTGGTTTTATATTTCAGACATTCAACTTAATTCCTACTTTAACTGCCCTAGAAAATGTAATATTGCCTATGATGTTTCAGAGTTATACAAAAGAGGAAAGATTAGAAAGAGGAAAAGATTTGCTTAAACAAGTTGGATTGGAAAAAAGAATGAATCATTTGCCTTCTGAACTATCTGGCGGTGAAAGACAAAGAGTAGCTATAGCCAGGGCATTAGCCAATAATCCAGAAGTAATTTTAGCTGATGAACCTACTGGAAATCTTGATAGCAAAACAGGAAAACAAGTAATAGAAATACTTAAAAAGCTCAATAAACAAAGCAAGACAATAGTAATGGTAACTCATGATTTAGAGATGGCAAAACAAGCTAAAAGAATAATAAGACTAAGGGATGGGAAAATTGAATCCATAAATTAAAAATTTCTGGCTCATTAAATTTCAAAAAATTTAAGAAAATGAAACTTAAAACAACAATATCAATTTTAGTTGTAATTTTAATAATAAATTTAATTGCAAATCTAGCTTCAGCTTTAACTATAAGTTCAGTAGAAAGTATGCCTGGGGAGATTAATCCGGGGGAAGAAGTGATATTACAATTGACTGTAGAAAATAATCTGGATCAAGATGCAGAAAATGTAGTTGTTACCTTAGATTTAAAAAATGTTCCATTTGCACCTTACCATTCAAGTAACGAAGTTAGTTTTGAAAAAATAAAAGAAGATAAAGAAAAAACAGCTGAGTTTGATTTGATAGCAGATTCAGATGCAGAATCTATGGCCTATAAAATTCCAGTTAAGATTTCTTATACTATTGGGGGTAATGAAAGTTTAAGTGAGAGGGTAATAAGTTTAATAATAAATGCTAGGCCTGAAATCCAAGTAAATGTAGAAGATAGCTTATTAATAAAAGGCAGAAATGCTGATTTGAAAATAAAAGTAATTAATTCTGGTT
>JAFCEE010000006.1 GCA_017609285.1 Candidatus Pacearchaeota archaeon
GTCTCAGAATATACAACTTTTCCTGTTTCTGGATCAGTTACTCGCATCCAATACCACATATCTGGATCGTGCCATCCGTCCTGATAATCTATACTTATTCTTTTCATTCTCATTCCCCCAGAAACAGCTGAGGTACTGATCACCTCTATTACGAGAGTTCTACTATGTTTATAAACTTTTCGTAAAAATCGCACTTATCTATTTTCCCACCTTGAAAACTGAAACTTCGTTTAAGCCTGATGATTATGTCTAATTGTTCGAAGGCACTTTTATTAATTTTAAAGATGGCACTTCAAAACCCCCCCGACCACCCACCCCTAATTTGGAGATGTGTGCTTGGTTTTTCTTTCAGAAAAACAGATAGTCTTTTTCTTCGAAAAAGGATTTTATTTGAAATAATCTTGCCCACCTAAAATTTAGATTAAATTATTTGCTCTTTGACTTCCATGTTCTAAGGCAGTTTTAGCAACTTCAGTATATCTTTTATCTAATCTTGAATCATCTGCAATTTGCTTTAATGTTTTTTTTTCTGTATTATTGTTCCTACCAACAATTCTTAAAATATACCCATATCCGTTTTCTTTAGCAATCCCTGTTCCAATTTCATGAAGAATATCAGGACTACAAAGAGGACTACAAGCAATTGAGGCTATTGTGCCCCAATCAGTTGTATTTATATACCTTTTTGACAAGATTCGAAATCCTCTTATATCTCCTGAATTAGAGGCACCCCATAACAAAGCAATTCTTGTTGGAGCGTCAATATCTGGAATCCTAAGTCTTTCTTCTTGAGAAGTTTTAGTAGAGTAAGCAAATTTAATCCTTTCTTTCCATTTGTTCCCATAAAAAGTTGATCCTATATCTAAGGTTCTTTCAAAAGCTATTTTTACCACTTCATCTATTGAGCGAGTGACATATTCAAAAAAACTAATCACTCTTTCTTTGGCAGGATATTGAAAATCTTTTTGTAATTTTTCAATTAATCTATTGTCTAATATAGATAACCCCCTTTCTTCTGTTCCTCGATTTGCAATAAGCGCATCTGTTCTCAGTTCAATTAATCCATTAACTGCCTCTATAGCTCTTCCAAACTGTTCTCCATTAATTGCTCCCTCCATCATTAATCTTTCTAGTCCTTCTTTTATCTTAGGTTGCTTTAAGCCAGATAATGATGTTTCTTTTCCATCAACTTTCCTGCATAATCTATCATACCAATAAAATACTAAAAAATCTCTTGTTCCACCATTACAATATTTTATATTTTTTGCACCATTTCTCACTCTTTGCTTAAAGTATTGGTCAAAATATAACCTATTAAATATTATGTTTACTAATTCTCTATGTGGAGAATCATATTTTTTCTTTTGAGATTCTATTTCTCTTCTAACACTTTCATCCCCACAAATAAATCGTGTTTCTAAAACTTGATTTCCTTCAACAAGACTTGTCTTCAAAAAAGTTTCTATATCTTCGTATGTGCTCCAAGGAGGAACATCTACTTTTGAAAAATCAAAAGCACTCCATCTTTCTTTAAGAACTTTTTTCAATCTGTCGCTTTCTTGATTTGTGGAAGGTTCTGCAATTAAAATGTCTGCATCAGAGTCACCTCCAGTAAGTTCATATCTTCCAGGAGAACCATAAGCAAATACAGCCATCGGAGAGCTAATTTCCTTAGATTTCTTAGCTTCTTCAAAAACTTCTCTAACAATATTATCAAACTTGATGGTTTCTTTATAAATTCTGTGAGTTCCCCATAGTTTTCTTTTAATATAAAAATCCAGCATTGTAAATTTCCTCCATCAATCTTTTATGAATTTCTTCCTTGCTTCCAGAAGTTTCTACCAATATTGCCTGTCTTTTTTTAGCAATATCAAAATATCTTTCTTTTGTTCTTTCAATATATTCTGCATTTTCATGAAATGCTCTATGTTTGTATTTTCCAACTCTTATTCTCCGTTTATCAACTCTTTCTAATGCTTTAGCAGAATCACAATACAAAATAAAACATAAATCCGGAACTATAACTCCTTCTTTTTTACTTATTTCTTCAACTTCCCACATATCCATTTCTCCCGATTCAAAAACCATTCCAGTATAAATTCCTCTATCCATTAAAATTAAAGGAATATCTGATTCAGACAATAATCTCTGGTGAATTTTCCCTCTTGCTCTAATAAGTTTTAAGACATCTTGATTAGTCATATCGGAAATTCTCCCTGTTTTTTTAAGTTTCTCTCTTACTTCTTTCATAGGAGATATTTCATTTAATTCAGGTAGTAAATAACAATCTAGAGAAAACTCTTCGTATAATAATTCTATTTGGGTGGTTTTCCCTGCTCCGACTATCCCTTCAAAACAGATAACCTTTCCGTTTCTTTCTACCATATTTACTACTTAAAAAAGGTTACTTATAAATTTTCCTATAAAGAAACACTTGGGACATTTTTATGATTTTTGTTTTCAAAAACCATATTACTAAAATTTACTCTGATTGGTGAGCAATGATTAATTTTAAGATTGAATATGGAATTTTTTATTTCCATTCCTAATAAATCACCAATTAATATTTTTAAAAATGCTCCGTGACTGACAACTAAAATTTTTTTGTCTGTTTCTCCATATTTATTTAACAATTCTTTAACAAATTCTCTTGCCCTAAATCTAACCTCTATTAAACTTTCTCCGTTATTAACCTTTCTTGTTTCAAATGTTCCTTCTAATTGGTCCCAACTAACATCTTTATAATTTTTCCCAGTCCAGTCTCCATTATATTTCTCTCTTATTAATTCAGTAAATTTTATATCCAAATTATGAAATTTATTTATTCCTTCAGAAGTTATCTTACATCTTGGAATATCACTAGAATAAAAAACATCAATCTTTTCATCTTTTAATATTTGACTAACTCTTTCAATTTCCTTTTCCCCTTTTTTGTTTATGTCTCCATGCTCTGGACCTTGAATAGTTCCATCTACATTGTTTTTTGTTTCTGCGTGCCTAACAAATATTATTTCCATAAAAATAGAACAAAGAAAGAGATATATAAAACTTTCCGCTCCTAAGATTATTTCATCTTTTTTTTAAAAAAAAAGAAACAAAAAAAGGGGCAATCTCTCTTATTTATTGGTCGTCGGAACCATCCTCCTCCCCCACCCTGAAAGAAAAATTAAAACTCATGAGGGGCTTTTTTAGCCCAGCTCGTGCCTTCCGCTTCGCTTTAGGTCAAGCAACAGTAGATTAAGAGAGAATTTCTTTTTGCTTCGCAAATTTTCTTTTTGAAAACCAGAAATCCACCAAATCCTGCTGTCGCAGGACTTCTCTTAATCGCAGATGTTATCTGTAATTCAGAAATCAGCCTTAGAATTTTTGAGGAGGGGCAAATCTTATAAAGTGGCAGGTTTATCTAATCTTATTATGAAAGCAACCCAACTATACCAACATCTTGAGAAAGATTTTATCACTCCAGAAATGAGTGATGAATGGGCGCAGTATATGGATTCTGTTGCCGATTTTCTTAGTGAGAACTTTAAGAAAAGGTCTATGGGTTTAGTTTGCGATTTTGCAACAGAAATCAATAAAGTATATACTACTGTTTTTCCATCAAGAGGAGTTATGCAAAAAATTTTAGATGATGGAACTCAAGATGCAATGCTTTTTGTTCATCACCCATCGATATGGGATATAAGAAAAGCTCCAGAAGTTTTTCAGCAAATGGATAGAGAATTGTTGCAACAATTTAGAGATAGAAAAATATCTATTTATAATCTTCATGTGCCTTTAGATAATTTTGGAGAATATTCAACAAGTGTAACTTTAGCAAAAGCTTTAGGAATAAAACCTGAAAAATCTTTTGCTCCTTACTTTGGCTCTATGTGTGGAGTTTTTGGAAAAACGGATGTAGCAACAGTTCAAGATTTAAGAAAAAGATTTCAAAAAGCTGTTGGGTATGAAGTTAGTTTGTATAATTATGGAGAGAATGAAATCAAGGATAGAACTGTTGCTGTTATTGCTGGCGGAGGAAACGACGTAGAAATGCTTGAAGAAATCGCCAAAGCAGGAGTTAATACTTTTGTAACAGGAATTACTGTCAAAAATGATCATTCCAAAAAGGCACATGACTTTGCTGAAAAACACAGAATAAATGTTCTTGGTGGAACTCATTATTCTACTGAAAAATTTGCTTGTATATCGATGGTAGATTATTTTAAGAAACTTGGGTTGCCCTCTGAATTTATTGAAGACAAACCTGTAATGGAAGATATGTAAGATTTGCCCCTTTAATTCTTTTATTTTTATGTATCGCCTCGTTCTTGGACGGCTGATTTTTGAACTCAAAATCCTTCGGATTTTGCCCAGTCTCACTCTCCTCGCCTACGGCTCGTCGGGGGACTTTACAGGAATTATTTCAATCGTCGTGTAGATTTATTAAAAGGGGTTTCCGCCTTAGTTCTCTAGACATTTACTCTCACAACTTCGTTGTTCCTTATTATCCATTGCTCAAATACCTCTCTCCCCTATCTGGCAAAATTGTAACTACATTCTCAAATCTCTCTTTTAGTTTCTTCGCAGCCAAAAAATTTGCTCCAGAACTTATTCCAACTAAAAGTCCATACTTTATGGCAAGTTCTTTGCTCATAGTGATTGCATCTTCACTTTTTATTACAATTACTTCATCAATCAAATTCAGATTTTCCTGAACCAATTTTGGAATAAATCCTTCTCCAATCCCTTGTATTTTATGTAGCCCTTGTTTTCCACCACTCAATACAGCTGATTCTGCTGGTTCTACTCCAATTATTTTTACATTTGGATTTGCTTTTTTCAAAGCTCTTGCAACTCCAATCAGAGTTCCACCTGTTCCAATCCCAGCCACAAATGCGTCAACTTTGCCTTGAGTTTGTTCTACAATTTCTTTCCCAAGCCCATATTCATGTGCATTTGGATTGTCAGGATTTTCAAATTGTTTCGGGAGCCAAGCATCTGGATTTTTTTCAACAAGTTCATCGTATTTTTTTACTGCCCCATCCATATCTTCTTCAGCAGGTGTTAATACAATCTCAGCTCCAAATGCTTTCATCATTCTTCTCCTTTCTATACTCATTGATTCAGGCATCACTGCTATGAACTTGTAGCCTTTTATAGCAGAAATCATTGCAAATCCAATGCCTGTATTTCCACTGGTCACTTCAATTATCTTCATTCCCTGTTTCAATTCTCCTCTCTCTTCGGCTTTCTTAACCATGTGCCAAGCCATTCTGTCTTTTACACTACCAGTTGGATTTGTTGTCTCTAATTTTGCCAGTATTCCATCTACTTTAATCATCGGCGTGTTTCCAATCAATTCGCCGATTACACGGATAGCCACTCTTTTTGTTTGTTTGATTTGTTTTCATTTTTATACCTCCTTGAAGTTTAATTTTATAGAGTTTAAACAAAATTCAAAAAAGAACATTTAATCTATTTGAGCCAATGTATTTAGAATTAGCAACAACAAGAAACAGCTTTAACTGAAGAAATCTTCTTCAATTCTCTCGAATCTTTATTTTGCTGTTTCATAATTCCATTTTAACTAAGATCTTTATAAATTTTTCGGCGCCCTCGAACTCTTCGGCAAACTTCGTTTCGGCTCTCGACCCCCCCAAATTTCTCTAACAGGAAACTTTGTATACTAGCACATGTTATAAAGAAATTTTCCAAATTTATAACCCCAAACTTTTAATTATTTTTTCTTTATCAAATTTTTCTAAATCTTTGTAATTTTGTCCTGTTCCTAAAAATAGAATTGGTTTGCCTGTTATATAACTTATTGATATTGCGGTTCCGCCTCTTTCATCAACATCAGCTTTAGTTAAAATTATCGCGTCAATTCCTACTGTTTCATTGAAAATTTTAGCTTGTTCTATAGCATCGTTTCCAGTAATGCTTTCAGCAACAAAAATCTTTAAGTCTGGTTTGCTGACACGAGAAATTTTTTCCATTTCTCTCATTAAATCTTGTTTGGTGTGCATTCTTCCTGCTGTATCTACAAGAACACAAGAGATATTACGGGAGGAAGCATGTTTAATTGCATCAAAAGCTACTGAAGCAGGATCAGCTCCATATTTACTCTTGATAATTTTAATTCCTAAATTGTTAGCATGTTTTTCTAATTGCTCTATACTTGCAGCTCTAAAAGTATCAGAAGCTGCTAGAACACAAGAGAGGTTGTTTTTTTGTAAAAGAGATGCTATTTTAGCTATTGTTGTTGTTTTGCCCGAGCCATTAATCCCAAAGAAAGTTATTACAAAAAGACCCTGTTTCTTTCTTACTTTTTCAACCAAATCAAAACTTTCAGGAAATAAAGTTTCAAGAGAAATTTTCAGTGTTTCTTTTATTTTTTCTTCTACTTCTTCTTTTTTTATCTCTAACCCTATTAGCTCTTTTTTTAAATCAGATTTTATTTTCTCCGCAACTTCAAAAGCAACATTGTTCTCAAGTAAAATAAGCTCTAAATCAGAGAAAATTTCTTCAAAATACTGTTCAGTTATTTTAAACTTAAACTTCTCTTTTAACTTTTTGATTACGCCCTTTCCCTCTTTTTTTTCCTTTACTTCTAATTCTGGTTCAGCTATTTCTTTTATATTCTTTTTTATTTTTTCAATTTTCTTCACTGCTTTTACTTCTTCTTTTAGAGTCTCTTCTGCTTTTTCTTCAGATTTCTTAAACCAGCCCTTAAGTTTTTCTTTAAATTTTCCAAACATATTTTGAAAGAGAAGTGAAGATTTATAAATTTAAGTCTCGTTTGTGAGTTATGAAAGGCATACTAGTGATAATTGATGGTTTAGCTGATTTACCTTGTAAACAATTAAGAGGAAAGACTCCTTTGGAGGCAGCAAAAAAACCTAATCTTAATTATTTAGCTTCTAAGGGCAAGACGGGAGAAGTATATCCTGTTCATAAAGGTTTTGTTCCTGGGACTTCTGAAGCTATAATTTCTTTTTTTGGGAAAGATTGGCAGAACTATCCTAGGGGATGGTTAGAAGCTTTAGGTGCAGGTATAGAGCTTAAAAATGGAGATTTGGCTTTAAGAGCAAATTTTGCTACTATAGACAATCTGAAAAAGAGAAACATTTTGGATAGAAGAGCTGGAAGAAACTTAACAACAAAAGAGGCAAGAAGTTTAGCTAACAGTTTAAATAAAAATATAAAACTTCCTGCTAAATTTATTTTTAAATCTACTTTACAACATCGCGCGGTTCTTGTGTTTAAAGGTGGCTTTTCTGACAATATCACTCCTACTGATCCAGAATATAGATCAAAGAGCAGAAAAGATAACAAATTCAAATTTTCCTCTCCTGGAGATGAAACAGAACTTTCCCATTATACTGCAAATTTACTGAACAATTTTACAGAGCAAGCTTTTAATATTTTAGATAAACACCCTATAAATTTGAGAAGAAAGAAAAAAGGATTTTTTCCTGCCAATATAATCTTAGTTAGGGCTCCTGGAACGAAGATTAACATGATTAAAAAGTTTAGAAGGTGGGCCTGTTCTACTTCTGTTCCTGTTATGAAAGGCATTTGTAAATCACTTGGCATAAATTTATTTGATTTTAAGGAAATAGGGTTTAAGGGAGATGATGCATATAAAAATTTAAAAAAGAATTTAATTTTAGAAATTAAGAAAGCTGTAAAATTGATTAAAAAAAGAAAAAAGGAGTTTGATTATTTTCTTGTGTATTTAAAAGAAGTAGATTCAGCAGGGCATGATAACAAGCCAATAGAGAAAAAAGAGATGATAGAATTAATCGATAGTAGATTGTTCTCTTTTTTAAGAAATTTTGCAGAAAAAGAAAAAATTAAGATAATGGTAACGGCAGATCATGCAACCCCTTGTAAACTTAAAAGCCATTCTGCTGACCCAGTCCCTATTTTGTTATGTGATTGGTCTAATCAAGAAGGAAAAGAGAAGGAATTTTCAGAAAAAGGGGCAAAGAAAGGTTCTTTAGGAAAGATGTATGGGAAAGAAATTTTAAAACTTTTAGCTTAAGATTTATCTTTCAAAGTGATGGAAAGTATATTTTCCGCCATAATAACAATTAAAAATCTTTGTGTATTAGAAGAGACATGATAACCTATAATGATATTTATGAGGCTTTAAGAAAAGAAAAATATTCTGAGCAACTTCAATCTTTGCCAAAAAATTTTATTTCTGAAATAGCAGAATATTTCAATGAGAAAAAACAAGTATCTGAGAAAAAAGATGATTTATTTTCTGAAGCTATTGTAAAAACAAAAAAACAATTTGAAAACGCAGTTAGTATATTTAAAGAATTAATATTAAGAAGAAAAAAGAAAATTCTAAATCTTGCTTTTATTGCAAGAGAAACAGGGATTAGCAAAAGAGATTTTGAAAATATGATGGATTTTGAAAAAGATATGTTTGATAGTATTGTAAAAAGTATGGAAATTGCTGATAAAAAACTTAACAGTATGTTAAATGGAAAAAAAGAGACAAGTAAAATTTTAGTTACATTTAAAGAAGATGTTGAAGAGTTCTTGGATTCTAATGGTGGGGCAGTAGGGCCTTTTGAGAAAGGTGAGCTAGCAAACTTGCCAGAAGAGATAGTTAAAATATTAGAACAAGCAGGAAAAGTCGATATAGTGGATGAGGATTAGGAAAAGCCTCATCTTCGGTTTTGTTCGTTAATCTGATTTTTAGACTGCAAAAGCCTCAGGCAGGATTTGAACCTGCGACCTATAGAGCAATTCTTTTGGAATTTCTGCTCACCTGATCTAGCTTACAAGGCAGCCGCTCTAACCCCTGAGCTACTGAGGCTTAGAATTAGAAGAATGGGTGGTTTTTAAGTTTTGCTTATTTAATTTTTTCTTTCTTTACCTTTAGTTCCTGCTTTAACTTTTTCACATATATATCTCTAATTTCACATAACGCAAGAGGATATATTTTCTTTAACTTTAAACTTAAATTTCTTTGGAACTTATTTGCTAACAATTCAGAGAAAAGTTCTTCATAAGTTTTTTCTTTTATCGCTTTTTCTATTTCTTCTTTAGCTTTATTTCTTAATGCTTTTCTTACCATTCTTGATACTTTTTTTCTTGTGATAAGAAAAGGTTTTATTCTTAATACAGCATTTTTACATTCTGATGTAAAAGAGTCTTCTACATAATTTACAGATTTTCTCATTGCTCTTCTTATAAAATAAGAAAGAAGATGTAATCTATGAGGTTTTGCCTCTATCCCTTTTTCATTTGCTTTAATTTTGAAAATTATCTCTAAACTCTTTCCTCTTAATTTTCTAGTCAAATCTATTTTAACTGTTCTGCCATCTAATTTTTTTTCTGTTGTTCCAAGGAGTTCAACTTTTTGTTTTATTATTGGTAATTCTATTTCAAAAAATTTCTTTTTCTCTACCATTTTAACTCTTCCTTTTATCTTCTATCTGGAGTTTTCCTGTTCTTTTTCCTTTTTTCTGTTGATGCGATTTTTTACATTCTTTGCAAGTATAAAGTAAGTTAGTCTTTTTTGTAGTTTTTCTTTTTCTTTTAAATTTGCTTACAGCTGGCTTGCTGTATCTTCCAAGATTTCCCATACCTCTTGCAAGCCCCCTCAATCTTGCCCTCTGCTTTGAGCCTTTTTTTAATGAACTTCTTTTTGCTCCGCTAGATATATCAGTAACTTTATGTTCAGTTTTTTTCTTGCAAAAAGGGCAGTATCTCTTAATGGTTTTTGGAATTTTCATTTTCTTATGTTTTTATTACTTGTTTGGGTTTTTAAAGTTTTGTTCTCGAATATTCTTAATAAAGGGGCGAAAGTGGAAGGAATGGGCCCGGGAGGAATCGAACCTCCGACCTCATCGACGTCAACGATGTGTCATAGCCACTAGACCACAGGCCCTAAAATAGACTAATTGTAGAAGTTTATAAAACTTTTTAGAATAAATTTATATATACTATTTTCTTTAAAAATTTATGTTGGTATTAGAGAGAAAAAAAAGAGGACAGGCAACCGTTTTTGTAATTCTAGCTATAATTATCGTTGCTTCTGTTCTTGGATATTTTGTATTAAGAGAGAGAGTAGTAAAAAAAGAAGTGTCAGCCAACTTAAAACAAGTAGAAGAATATTTTCTAAATTGTATTGAAGATGAAACTAAAATAGGGATAGAAATTTTAGGTTCAAGAGGGGGCTATATCTACCTTCCTGAATTTGTTCCTGGAAGCGAATATATGCCTACTTCTAATCAATTAAATTTTTTAGGTTCGCCTATACCTTTTTGGTATTATGTTTCTGGAAATAATATTGTAGGAGAACAGGCCCCTAGTAAAAAAGATATGGAAAAGCAGTTAGAAAAATATCTTGATGAGAACTTAGATTGTGATTTTTCTGATTTTAGAGCAAGAGGATACGAGATTGATTTGGGAAGTATAAAAAGTAAAGTAGTGATTTTCGATGGTAAAATTTCTGTTGATGTGAAAGCTGATTTAGATGTTAGTTTTGGTGGTGAAAGTTATAGGTTTACAGAGCATAAGGGGGAAATAGGGAGCAAGTTAGGAAAATTCTATGATGAGGCTATAAAAATTTACAATTATGAGAAAAAAGAAAGTTTTCTTGAAAATTATGCTGTTGATGTATTAAGGTTATATGCTCCAGTAGATGGTGTAGAGCTATCTTGTAGTCCTAAAGTTTGGTTAAAGCAAGAAGTAGACAATACTTTAAAAGAAGCATTAGAGGCCAATCTGCAGTTTATCAGGTTTGATGGCAAAGAAGGGAATTATTTTTCCCAAGATTTAATTGTTGGTAATGATGTAAGGGTTTTGTATGATAGGAAATGGCCTACAAGAATTGAGGTATGGGATTCTAATAATGGAGTTATGATGGCTGAACCAATTGGAAACCAGCCAGGTTTAGGAATTTTAGGATTTTGTTATGCCCCTTATCATTTTGTTTATGATATTGTTTTCCCTGTTTTAATTCAGGTGTATGACGAAAAAGAGAGATTTCAATTTCCTATAGTAGTGATTATAGATAAAAACAAGGCAAGAGAAGCTTTGCCAGTTACGAATATTTTAGATTCCGAGCCTGAATTATGTAAATATCCTATTAATGAGATTACAGTTTATACTTACAATACTAATTTAGAGCCTGTAGAAGCTGACATAAGTTTTGAATGTTTGGGGCAAAGATGTGATATTGGAAAGACGAAATTAAACGAAAAAGAAGATGCAACTTTAAAGGCGAGATTTCCACAGTGTTTAAATGGTTTTATTTTTGCTGAAGCTGAAGGATATGCTATAAAGAGATATCAGTTTTCTACCAATCAGGTAGGAGAGGCAAATATTATTCTTGACAAGCTTTATGATTTAGATTTGGAATTAAGAGTTAATGGTAAAAAAACAAGTGATAGAGCTATTATAAGTTTTGTATCTCAGGAAAATATACAGACTGTTGCCTGGCCTGAACAAAAACAGGTTAGGTTAAGTGAAGGATTGTATAATATTACAGTTTTCGTTTACAAAAATGCTTCTATTACAATTCCTGGAATAAATAAAGAAATTTGCAATGAGGTTCCTAGACCCGGACTTCTTGGAATTTTCGGCATGACAGAAGAAAAGTGTTTTGATGTAAATATACCTGGCCAAACTTTAACAAATGTGGTAAGTGGCGGAGGAAAAGGTTCTGATTATTTTATTGAGAGTCAGTTAGAAAAAGGAAAAATTATAGTTAGTGTTTCAAGTTTGCCCTTACCAAAATCTCTTGAAGAATTACAAGATACTTATAATTTGTTAGAGGTTAAATCAGTTTATATTGAGTTTGAGTAAAATGTTAAAAAGAAAAAAGAAAGAAAGAAACAGGAAAATTTTAGTATTTGGCATTATGTTTTTACTTTTGATGATGCCTTTTTCTTCTGCTCAAGTCAGGACTTTTGGGTTTTCAGATTCAAGTTCTAATCCAAAATATTATCCTAATACATTCAGGAGTTATTCTCAATCAAAAGCATATGATTACTGGCCTGCTTTAAAAGAAAGTGACAAGTGTGAGGCTACTTCAGATTTTATAATGTTTATTAGGCCTGGTAGCTGCACTCCAACAATTGTTAGGTCTGATTTACTTGAAGAACAAAATGTTCCTGTTTTTTGTAAAGTTGATGTTGTAAAGTTAAATCCTTTAGTAGACATAAGACAAATAAAATCTGTGAAATTTAAAGGCAGGTATCCTCCTGAGATTGCCGGAGTTAGTTTTCATCCCAATAGAGAGGCAATAAGAGGACAGAAAGGTTATCTGGACAGGCCATTAATCAATGATATAGGTTATGTTGTTGTTTTGTTGAAAAGACAGCCAGATGAGAAGCAGATGCCCGACTCAATTAGAGTTAATATTACAGGTGTATTAAGATATGATTTAGAAAATTTTTTTGGTGCAGGCAAACAATATTATTATCTTGAGGTTATGGATGAGTTGAATTGGAGTGAAAATTACAAGGATGATAGTTTTTGGAAAGGGAAGGGTTATTTAAGAGCTGATTGGGTTGATGGAAATAAAGCAGAAATATCTATTTATAGAGATAAAGATGAAAAACTTGTTAGTTTTAGATTAAATAAAGGAGAAACTTCGAGGGTATATTATATGCCTGGATTTTATTGTAAAGCTGGCTTGCAAGTTAAGTTAAATGATATTATGGCTCCTGTGACTAAAGCGAGATTAGATGTTGATGGAAACAAAATGTGGTTGGTTGAAGGAGAATATTTCTTAGATAATATGTGTAGAGTTTTGGAAATCAAGGTAGGTAAGTGGAAAAAAGATAATGGAATAGAAAAAAGAGATATAGATGTAAGAATTAGATGTAAGGGCAAAAGCGAGATTTTAACATATACTGAGACGAAAGGAGAAGCTGAGGAATTGACAGATGAACAAGTAGATGAGCAAATTTCAGTTAATTTTGAAAAAGCAAGAGAGTATGCAGAAAGTATAGGTGGAGAGTATGGGGGGGCTAAGGGTGAAGGGGGAGAGATATGGGCTGCAAAAGCTCTTTTAGAATTGGGTGAGTTAGCTTCAAAAATAGGTTTATATCAAACAGCTGAAAATATTTTTGTTAGATTGATTAGAGATTATCCTGAAACTGATTATGAGAGAGAGGCAGATGAAGGGAGGGGAGAGATAGGAGCTGATTCCTCTAGTTTTGAAGACCATTATATTACTTTAATAAAAGTTAAAACTCCTTCTAAAGAAGAAGCAAGTGCTGATTTTTCTGTTCAAGAAATAGAAGACGGAAAAGTTCGATCTAGATATATTGATGAAACAAAAAAGATAGGAATAGAAGAAAAATTTGTTGATAATAATTTTGAATTAGTTGAAATCCACAGGGATAAGGTTAAGTTGAAGTATGATGATAAAAGTTTTGATTTGAAACTTAAAGATATAGAATATTTGCCTTTAAATTGCAGAGACGAAAAAGGTGATTTAGATGACTGCAAATATAAAATAAAATTAGATTGGGTGGATATAAAAGAAATAGCAAAAGTATCTTTGCTTTCAAAAATGCCTAATGAGTATAGTGAAGCTGACTTCACTTTTGAGATTGGGATAGAAAAAAGAGCTATTCAATTAAGTCCTAAGAAAACTGCAGAGAGAATTGAAAATTTAGATAAAAGTATAGAAAAATGGGAGGGGATAGTAGAAAATTTAGGAAATTTAGTGAAAGGGTTGAAAGGAGTTTGTTTTGCCACCTCTACTATTTTATTAATTAAAAATTTCTTTGCAAATCTTGGAGGAGGGGCTACTGCTCGACAAGAAGTAATGAAAGCTTATTATGCTGAGTGTGAAAAATTAGCAGAAGGAGATAGTGCAAAATTTAATTCTTGTCTTGTTGAAAAAGACGAGATGATAAAAAAAGACATTGAGATTTACAAGAAAAATATTGAAACTTTTAATAAAAGAATAATTCAGTTGCAAGAAGAATATAAAGACCCTAAGTCTGGTTTTGTTAATAGGGAAGCTGTTGCTAAAGCTTTAATTCAGGAGTATGATTTAACAGAATTTGAAGGTATAGATAAACCGATATTAGAAAGAGTAAGAAACGCTGCTTTAAATAAATTAAATTTAGATTCTGGTGTATCTTCTGTTTCTGAGAATTATATAAAACAACAGCAAGAAAATTTGATAAATAGATTAAAAGAGAAAAAAGGACAACAAGGACAAGCTCAAGAAGGAAAGATTTATTACAAAAGTTTAGATGATTTTGTTAATAATTTTAGACTTAAATATTATACAAGAGGAGAAGGCAAAGGTTTAGTTAGATTAGCCCCAGTTCCTAGAGAGTATGAGTTAGAAGATGGGAAGATGAAAGCAGGTTTTTATGTTTATGTTCCTGAAGATTTATATGATGCTTCTGGTGATTTTCATAGATTTTATATTCATAATGTTGGGGCTGATGGTTATCCTGATACAATTAATGATTTAGGTATTGGAATTTCAGTTGAAGCAATTAAAAAAGAATCAAGTGAATATTTTGATGGTTTGCCTGTTAATTTTGATTTATCTAAAGGAGAAATGAGAAAACTCGCAAGAGATGCTATGGAGGTAATTAAAACAGCTAATGACCATTATGGAAAGACTAGTTTTAAAATATTTGATAAAACTGTTAGAGTTAATGTTAAAGCTAGTTTAGAAGGAGAGAAAAGATGTACTGATTTTATGTCTCCACAAGATTGTAAAATTTTATTTAATGTTTGTGACCCTGTTTTATGTCCTTCAAGTAGATGCGACTTAGGAGGGAATTATAGAGTTGATAATGTTATTTCTTCTGGGATTATAGGGAGTATTGCTTTGTGCTTGCCTAATTGGAAACAAGGAATTATTATTCCTGTTTGTTTGTCAGGAATACATGCTGGTTTAGATAATTGGTTGCAGATTATGAAAGCGCATAGAGACTGCTTAAAAGAGAATTTAGAAACTGGAAGGTATGTGGGAATTTGCGACGAGATTTATAGTGTTTATTTATGCGACTTTTTTTGGAGGCAAATGGGCCCATATTTAAATGTTTTAGTTTTAAATATAATTGAAGATATTTATGGGGAAGGGATGAAGGGTGGTGGGGAATATTTAACTGTAAAAGATTCATGGAAAAATTTAGATGATACTTTAGGATGGATGAAAAATGAGTATGCTGTTAATGCTATAAAAGCTTTTAGGGCAAGGAGTACTGGTGAGATAGGAGCTGAGATTTGTAAGAATTTTGTTTCAATGAGATATCCAAATAATAAGAAGTTTTTTGATAATTTATTAGCTCCAGACTCTCCTACTCAATTCCATGCTTGGTTTGATGAAATTCCTTATACTGAAGCAACTGTTCCTCCTACTTCTCATTATAAAGTTTATTATCATATTTATGCTGGAAAAGATTCTGGGGTGAATTATCAGGTATACTTGTATAATCCTGAAGCATCTGCTTATGTTGATGTCAGGGAAATGGTTGTTGTGAAAACTGGTTTTATACAAAGAGGAGGCATGGTTTCTGAAACTAAAGACTTTACTGCTCCTGCTGGTTACAAAGAGTTGTGTGTAAGGATTAATGGTAAAGATGAGTGTGGCTTTGGAAAAGTGAGTTCAGGATATGCTTTAAATTATTTGGCTGATAAATATGTTGAAGAGCAAGCTACTGAAAGAGTTACAACAGAAGAGGAATGTATTTCTGGAACACCTTCAGTTTATTCTTTACTTCAACCAAATATTCAGGCTGGTGTTGAAGAAATGATAGAGCCAGAATTAGAGAAAAAAGGTATTGTTAGGATATGTTCAAGCAAAAAATTAGAACCTAATGATAGGTGGAGAGATGTTGGTTATTGTGATAATGAAGATGTTAGATGCTATCTCGATTTAGAGAGTGTAAGAGAAGTTATAAAAGACAAAGGGATACAAGAGAGGGTTATAGGAGATATAAGTGGAGAAGAGTTAAAAAAAGAGGTTGAATCAGTTGATGTTATGAGTGATGAGGAAGTTGAAGTAAAGATTAAGGAAGCAAAAGACTTCATTGGAGGATTAGGTGAAACAATATTAAAAGATAAGGCAATTGGTTCAAAAACTAGACAAGAAATTAATTCTGTAATCTCTAATCTAAATAAGGTCAGAGAAAAAGGAGCTACAAATGCTATAAAAGCTGAAGCTGCTTATTATCAGTTTAAGATTTATGCTACAATTGTTGATAAGTTGTGGCAGTTAAAAGAAGAAAGTAAAGCAGAAACTTCAGCTGAAAAGCCGCAGGCAGAAAAAGCTAAAGAAGAGGAAAAAGAAAGAGAAGAAGCTGAAGTAGAAAAAAAGCCAAAAATAATTTCAATTAAATTTGAAGTGAATGGACAAGAAGTAGAACCAGCAGAGATATGGAAGGAAACCCTTGAAGAAAAAAGCACCTTTAATATAAGAGTCACTTTTCAGAATTGCTTTAAAATCAAGTGTGAGCTTTCAGGGGGAGGAATTCGAGAGAAAAGAGATACTTGTGAGAGGATAGCTAATATTTTAAAACAACAAAGAATAGGAGAATATACTGTAACTGCTTATTGTCTTGATAAGGAGGACAATGAATTAACTCATAAAGCAGTATCTTTTAGTATAACAACAGAACCTGCTGGAGAAATAATACCAACATAAGAATAGAATTGATATAAAAAATAAAAAATAAAAAAAGAAAAATTTATCAATTTATTTTTTAGTTCTCTTCAATTATCTCGCCAATTACTTCGGTTGGTGGTTCAGGTTTTACATCAACTTTTGGTTCAGGTTTGTCAACAATTTCTGTTCTTGTTGGTTGGTATACAGTTCCACTTATATAAACTCTGTTTTCTCTTTTAGTTCTTCTCAAAATTACTTCTGAGTCTTGTTTTGGTATGAGATACAAAGGTAGAGTAGCTTCTTCTGTGTTTCTTGCCCTAATTTTGTAAAATTCTTTTCCTGCTATTTCGATGGTTGGAATTCTGAAATCAAGATTTTTACTGGCTCTTTCATTTAAGCTGTTTTCTATGTTAACATAATCTCTAAAAACTCCGTCTACACCAACAATTTTTACTGTTCTTCTTCCCAAAGAATTTAGTACATAATTTTCTCCTTCTACTCTAACTTGTCTTTTTGAAACATCTATTATCTCGTCACTATTTCCTACTGGTATTAATGCCACATTAAGGTAATCTGTAAGCCCTTCTGCTTCTTTGTTTTCACCTATTTTCCTTACAAAAGTTCTTTGCCCTGTTCCATAAACTAACTCTTGTATGTTATAGGGTACATCTTTGTTTGTTAGTTGTCCCGGTCTCATTCCTTTAACTAAACCAGGAGTTTCATAAGCACATCCTACTGATGCTAGTCCAATACTGGCTATAGCGAGAATTTTCGCTAAACTTTTTCCCATTTTGACCTCCTTATTAAATTATTTGTTATGTTCAAGAGTTATTTATTTATAAATCTTTCTTTTGTTTTAATCTTAAAATAGTTACAGATTTAGAGTAGTAAAAGTAGAAGGCATGGTAAATGAGAGAGCATTTCCTTTGGGATGTGGGTAAAGTCAGAGCGCATTCTTACAGAATGCGGGAGAGAGGATTCGAACCTCTGCAGGCACTAAGCCAACAGGGCCTAAACCTGTCCCGTTTGGCCACTCCGGCACTCCCGCTTACAGGATTAAAGAATTTTTAATTATTAAAGTTTATTGCTATATTCTTAAAAATATTAACAAAACTAAAATTAGGATTAAGCAGAATTGTTATTTCTTTTTCTTTTCTTCTGCTTCTTTTATCTTTAGTTTATCTTCTATTCCTAGTCTATCTATTAGCTCTTTGTATCTATTTCTAATTGTAACCTCTGTTATTCCTGCTACATCAGCTACTTCCCTTTGTGTTCTTTTCTCATCATTAAGTAGAGCTGAAACATATAGGGCTGCAGCAGATATTCCTGCAGGACCTCTTCCGGAGGTTAATTCAGAGACTTCTGCTTTTTTCAAAATCTTTAATGCTTGATTCTGTGTTTTTGGCGAAAGGTGGAGAATAGAAGCAAATCTGCTTATGTAATCTTTAGGAGAAGATGGCTTAACTTTTACCCCCATCTTTCTCATTATAAATCTATATGTTCTGCCAATTTCTTTTCTTTCTATATCAGAAGCGTTTGCTATTTCATCTAATGTTCTTGGAATAGAGTAAGAACGACAGGCAGCGTATATGCAAGCTGCAATGACTGATTCCATACTTCTACCTCTTACAATTCCTCTTTGTAATACAAAATTGTATATTCGGGAAGCTTCATCTTTAACAACATTTGGAAGATTAAGAAAAGAGGCAACTCTTCTTAATTCAGCCATAGCTAATCTTAAATTTCTTTCTATTGATGTAGAAACTCTTTCCTGCCATTTTTTAAGCCTTAGAAATTTTCGAGTCTGTCCACCTTCGAGTTTATATATATCAGAGATCTCCCCTATATTTGTTGTAAGCCCTCTATCAAATTTTTGCATACTTAAAGGAGCACCACCCCTTCCTTTTTTCTCGCCCTTTTCAAACTGACCGTGCAACTCCTGGCCAGTATCTACCATTTTTTCTTCTATAACTAATCCGCAATCATTACAAATTATTTCCCCTCTTTGTTCGTCATAAGTCAAATTTATACTGCCACATTCTGGACATTTTCTTATGTATTTCATTTTATAAAGATTTTTAAATTTTATTAATAAGATTTATAAATTTAAGCCTTATATATTTATAAATGTTTTGTAATTCTCTTAAAATGATATAAAATCTTATTTTTAAATTAAAATTTGAACTGAGAAAATTTCAAATATCTTAATTATTTTCTTCATCTACCAAAACAGCTTGGACTGAACCTTCTTGGCTCGGTCTGTTAGTTATTCTTGCTTTCCCTTTTTCTGTTTCTATTATTGCACTTTTCATCAGAATATTTTGTCTTGCTAAGAACCTATTTGAAGGAGTTTCTAAAACATTCTTAATCTTTACTCTCTCGGCTTTTTTAGTTTTTTTGTCTACAAGATTGCAAACATCTGTAGATAAAAGGACTGTTTTAATTTTTCCCC
Source organism: Candidatus Pacearchaeota archaeon (assembly GCA_017609285.1). GTDB lineage: Archaea > Nanobdellota > Nanobdellia > Pacearchaeales > GW2011-AR1 > JAFCEE01. The sequence goes on from JAFCEE010000006.1 coordinate 19,053, forward strand.
CTCTCATTCTTAATTTTTTCCTTTTTTCTTTCCCTAACTTTACAATTCGTGCTTGCCCAGCTAATTCATATTTTTTCTTTTTCCTCGCTTTATGATAGCGAGATCCAGTATATTTTCTTCCTGTTCTCATAAAATTTTTTTTGTTAAGTTAGTTTAAATATCTTTGCTTTATTTGATTTAACAAAAAATTATAGTATTTAGAGATATTGACCTTATAAAATAACAAACCTTCTTTTTAAATAAAATAATCACTAATTGTTACAGCTTTCTCATAAGTTTAGAAATTCTCTATACTTTAACATATTCCTTAGATCTATATTAGTTCAATCCCCCCAACATTTACAGATTGTTTAAGGTCGCCTTTTTCTCTCGCTTCAGAGATGACTTCACAAAGATTACTTTTTTTATTTTATTAACATAATTCAAACTAATCTAGATGTCATTTTAAAATTATCTTAGTTTTTTTGCGATATCTTTAATCATAGGTTCTTCTGATAAACTGTACACCAAATAATATGAAATTCTTCCTCTTATAAATTTTTGTAAAGGAAAGCTTTAAAAACTATTAAGGCAAGGTAAGAGAATGGTTAATGGTATTGAAAGACCTTTAGACTTGCTTAATAACAGTAAAGGCAAGGAAATTTTGGTACACTTGAGGAATGATAGGCAACTAGTAGGGACTTTACTTGCTTTTGACATACATGTGAATATTGTTTTAGATAATGCAAAGGAAGTTAGTGATGGTGAAGTAAAAAGGAGCATAGGCTTGACTTTTTTAAGAGGGGATACAATAGTATTTATTTCTCCTGCCTCTACTATTGCAAGTGAAAAGAAAGAATAGCGTTTTGCCTGTTAATTTTCGCTAGGCTAATTCTAGCTGATTATCTTTAGCTTGGTTTACAATAAAAAATAAGAGTAAGATTAAGATTGTTAATGTGGTATCTATAAAATTATACCTCTACTTTGTCTAAATCTTCAGCTATACTTGTATTTTTGAAAACTGTTTTCGTTTCTTGTAAAAGAATTTTTTCCTTATTTTCATATCTTTGTGAAAGATGAGTTAAAATCAATTTTTTAATTTTCGCTTTCTTTGCTATTCCTGCAGCTTGTTTGGCAGTTAGGTGTTTATATTCTCTGGCTAATTCTTTTTCTTTTTCAGTATATGGCGCTTCAGAAATTAATAAGTCAGAGTTTTTAGCTATTTTATAGCAATTAGGATTTACTGCTGTATCAAGAACAATACTAATTTTTTTACCTTTTTCTTTATATGTCATCTCACTCGCTTTAATTTTCTTACCTTCCCAGATTATATCTTTTCCTTTGGCTAGTTCTCCTACGATCTTCCCATTAATTTTTAACTTTTTTATTTTCTTTTTGTCTATTTTAGTTTTATTTTTTTCTATTAGGGCGTAGGCAAGACAAGGACAGGTGTGTTTCATTTTTTCTGCTTGGATGTAGAAGTCGGGAGTTTCAAAAACTCTGCCAGAAGAAATTTCTTCAACTTTAATTTTTATTTTTTCTTTATGGACAAACAACTTATACATCAAATCCATAAACTTTTTTGTGTTTTTTGGTATGTAAATGTGGAGGATTTTGTTGTAATTGTTTAAAGCTAAAGTTTGGAGTAAGCCAGGCAAGCCCAAAATATGATCTCCATGCCAATGAGTAATTAGTAAGCGCGTTAATTTACAAGGATTTAATTTAGCTTTACGAAACTGTCTTTGCGTTCCCTCACCACAATCTACTAAAATATTTTCATTTTTATATTTTATAAGGATGGCTGTGTGATTCCTTTTTGCAGTAGGAATTGCCTGTCCTGTTCCTAAAAATATAACTGGTATTTTCATATTAAAGATAAAGAAAATACATTTAAATATCTTTATTTATTATGAAATCTATCTATTATATAGATAAATATAAAAATTTGTTTTAGCTTTAAATTTGAAGGCCCTGTAGCTCAGTCTGGATAGAGCGCTTGCCTTCTACTTAACAGAGATTGTGAAATAAAAATTTATGAGGAGAAAGCAAGAAGTCGCAGGTTCGAATCCTGTCAGGGCCATTTTTAAAATGAAAATTCTTTTTGTCTGTAAATACAACAGGTTTAGGAGTAAGGTAGCAGAAGTTATTTTTAATAAACTGAATAAAAATAAAAAAAATCATGGCAGAGTCAGCTGGATTAAAATTAGATGAATCAAGGCCATATGTTACTAAAAATGTTATTAAAGTTTTGAGTGAAAAAGGAGATAAGATAAAAATAAAAGAGCCAAGACAATTAACTAGTAAAATAGCTGAGAAAAGTGATTTAATAATTATAACAGCAGATAATATTGATAAAAAATTTTTTTCAGATTTATGTGTTAAGGTCGAGAAATGGAAAATTCCTGATACAAGTGAAAGTAATATTAAGGAAATTAAAATGATTATAAATCAAATTGAAAGAAAAGTGAAGAAGTTAACCTGTGATATAAAAGTTTAAAAGTTGTTTTTTTCTAATTAAGATATGCGCGGGTAGCCAAGTGGTAAGGCAGGGGCCTGCAGATAAAACCCAAAAAGTTTCCAAAAACTAATTAAAAACAACTAAGAAGAAAGCCTCGATCATGGGTTCGAATCCCATCCCGCGCTTTCTGGTCCAGCTGTATGATTCAGCTATGATGGTAAAAGAAAAATATTTTATGTGTGGAAGTGAGAATACCATCGAGAAAAAAGCAGATTGCTTTTTTATTTATCAGTGTAAGTTATGCGGGGATAAATGGGGAAAGCAAGATATAAGAAGAATAGTTAGGAACTACAAAAATTTATAAAGCTGATTGTAGTGGGTAAGATATGTATATAGTAAAGAAAAAAATTAAAGGCAAAGAGTATTTTTATTTGAGGAGGAGTGTTAGAGAAGGGGATAAAGTTAAAAGCAAGAATGTAGCTTATCTTGGCAAGGAAAAAGAAGTGGCAGAAAAAAGAGCTGAAGAAATAATTAAAAATTTAGAAAAAAAAGTTAAAAAAAGAGAGGATAAAGAAAAGGAGGATGGAAAAATAAAGTTAAAAGGAAAAATGAAAAAAGAAAATGAAGAAAAACTTGAAGAAATAGCGAGAATAGCGAGAAAAAGAGGCTTCTTTTTTCAAACTGCTAGAATTTATGGAGGTAAAGCTGGTTTTTATACTTATGGGCATTTAGGAAAAGCATTAAAACTTGATTGGGAAAACTTGTGGAGAAAATTTTTTTTACAGGAAGAAAATTTTTATGAAATTCAGAGCAATAATATTTTGCCAGAAAAAGTTTTTGAAGCTTCAGGACATTTAAAAAATTTTAATGACCCTCTTGTTGAGTGTAAGAAGTGTCATTTTAGATTTAGGGCTGATCAGTTTTTAGAAGATAAGGGGATAGAAGATACTGAAACATTAAGCATAGAAAAGATGAGTAAGATAATAAAAGAGAAAAATTTTAGATGCCCAAAATGTGGTGGCAATCTTGGAGAAGTTAAGTGGTTTAATATGATGTTTCCTGTTCCAATTGGTTTTAATAATGAAAAAGGTTATCTAAGTCCTGAAACTGCTCAGGCAAGTTATCTTGCTTTTAAAGAAGAATTTGAAGCAACAAGAAATAAGTTGCCTTTAGGCTTAGCTATAATTGACAAAGCATATAGGAATGAGATAAGCCCGAGACAATTATTTTTCAGGTTGAGGGAATTTACTCAAGCAGAACTTCAAATTTTTTTTGACCCTGAAAAAATTAATGAGCATAATAATTGGAATCAAGTTAAAGAAAAAAAACTGAGGTTAAAGCTGGCAAGAGAAAAAGAAATTAAAGAGATAAGATGTGAAGAGTTAAATAAAAAATTTGGTTTACCTAAATTTTATTTATATTATGCTAGTAAGATTCAGAATTTTTATTTGAAAATTTTAAAAATACCTTTGGAAAAATTTAGGTTTCGCGAATTAAGTAAGGAAGAAAGGGCATTTTACAACAAAATTCATTTTGATGTTGAACTTGATTTGGAGACTATGGGCGGATTTAAAGAAGTGGCAGGTTTACATTACAGGACAGATCACGATTTGAAAGGACATCAGAAAGTTAGTAAAGAAAATTTAGAAATTTATTATGAAAACAAAAGATTTATTCCTCATGTTTTGGAATTAAGTTTTGGTGTCGATAGAAACATCTGGGCTTTGCTTGATGTTTTTTATTCTGTTGGAAAAGAAGGGGGCATATTTAAATTCCCTCCAAAACTTGCCCCTTATAAACTTGCTGTTTTACCTCTTATAAAAAATAAAAAGGAATTTGTTGAATTAGCAAGAGAAATTTATAATCAGCTTAAAGAAGAGTTTTCTTGTTTTTATGATGAATCTGGAAGTATTGGAAGAAGATATGCAAGGCAGGATGAAGTAGGGACGCCTTTTTGCATAACTATCGACGGCGAGAGTTTAAAGAGAAAAGATGTAACAATTAGAGACAGAGATACGACCGAACAGATAAGAGTTAAAATAAAAGATTTAAAAGAAACTTTGAAAAAATTATTAGAAAAAGAAATTAAATTCAGAGAAGCTGGGAAGAGAATCTCGACGAGAAAAAAGTAAAATTTTCTTTTCATAATTTTAATTTTTGAAGAGTAAGAAAAGTTTTTAAACTTTAGATTTCTTTTTTAAATAAACAAAAGGAGGTGAAAATGGCAAAAGCAAAGACTCCTAAACAAATTGCTTTGAGAATTAGACAACTTAAAAAACAGATAACAAAATTAGAGAAGCAGAAAAAGAAAGCAATGAAAGCTGGAAAAAAGAAACCAAAGAAAAAAGCAAAAAAAGTTAAGAAAGTCAGGAGAGCTAAGAGAAAAAAGACAAGAAAGAAAAGAAGATAAATTTTATTTTTATTTTTAAGAATATTTTTAAATAGCTTTTTCTATCATTTTTTTAGTCATTAGGTTAGGCAGGGCCCATAGTCCAACGGCAAGACGCATCCTTGGCTGGGATGAGATTCGGGTTCAATTCCCGATGGGTCCATTTTAAAAATGAAAATTTTATA
>JAFCEE010000007.1 GCA_017609285.1 Candidatus Pacearchaeota archaeon
CATCTCCATTAGGGTCCACAAATCCAGTATGTACAGGATCCAAGCTTACATTGACTTCCCCACAGTTTTCCTGAAAACAAGAAACATTTACAGTAACATTAAAAAATTGATTTTTCCGAACATTGATGTTTGCTTTTGGATTAACTAAAACAAGGTTAATTTCTGGTTCATAAATTTGTGGTGGTTGTGGCTGAGGAAGTTGGTGAGAATAAATTTCAAAATCCTCGCTTGAACTTGTTATTTTACAGATTTCTCTTTCTTCTCCAAAAGAGATAATTGGAGCTATTTCAATTTTTATAATATCAGAAATATTCCCAATATTATCAAAACTAAAAATTTTAATTTCTAATTCTTTCATATCTGTATCCTTATCCATAATTATACCCTCTGTAGAATTGAAAAACTTAAATCTTATACCAGATAAATTACCTTCTCCCACATCTCTTTTAATCTTAACATAAACAAAATTATCCTCATAATCAACTTCAACTTTTTCTATGCTTAAACTACACGTTAGGCATTGAGTATGTATCCCCGAAACTGATTTTTTAATAAAATTTCTTAAAAATCCCCATACAAGTATAATAGCTAAAATTGTAAGTAAGATAATTAAAACCGTAACAACAACTCCAGAAATACCCCTCTTTTCCATTAAAACAATAGAAGAAAATATTTTAAAAACATATCGCTACATTAAGTTACAACAATATAGATAAAAATGGCAAAAGTATTTGTTATTAAAAAGAATTTTGAAGAAGGCATAAAAAAAGCTTACAATTTACTTTCAAATAAACTTTCTGACAAACCTATAGCTATAAAATTACACTTTGGAGAGAGGGGCAATACAACTTATATTCAACCAGAATTAGTTAAAGCTTTAGTTAATGAAATTAAACAAGAAAAAATTTTAACTGATGCCAATGTTTTATATAGAGGTTCTCGCACAGACACATCTTCGCATAAACAAATAGCTTTAGAACACGGCTTTGATTTTGCTCCTGTAAAAATAGCTGATGAAAAAGGAGAAATAAGTATAGAAATTAACAAGAAACATTTCAAAACAATAAAAGTTGGTTCTCTTTTACAAGAATATGAAAATATAATTGTATTTTCTCATTTCAAAGGGCATTCAACTGCTGGTTTTGGAGGCGCCTTAAAAAATCTTGGTATGGGTTTTGGTTCTCGTAGTGGGAAATTGGCTATGCATGCAAATATTTCTCCTTTTATCGATACCAACATATGTATTCTTTGCAATAATTGTAAAGAAAATTGTCCTGCAAATGCTATCCAAACCATTAACAATAAAAACATAATAAACAAAAACAAATGTATAGGATGTGCAAAATGTATTGCCGTATGCCCCAAAAAAGCTGTTAAAATACCTTGGGGCTCTGCTACAGAAAAACAATTACAAGAAAGAATTGTGGAATATTGTTATGGAATATTAAAAGATAGAAATTTAATTTATTTTAATGTTCTCCTTAATATAACAAAAAGATGTGATTGTGTCGGCAGCTCTATGAAACAGATTATAGACGATATAGGTATTCTTGCGTCAGGTGATATTGTAGCTATAGACCAGGCCTCTTTAGATTTAGTTAACAAACAAACAGGAAAACAGACTTTTCAAGATATACATGGTGTGTCTGGAATTGACCAGCTTATATACGCCGAAAAACTTGGGCTCGGAACAAGAAAATACGAGTTAATTAAAATTTAAGCCTCAGGCAGGATTTGAACCTGCGACCTACTGCTTTTTCTTTATTATACGAAGCAGTCGCTCTAACCAATTGAGCTACTGAGGCATTACTGGAATATAGGAGAAATGTAGATTTAAACTTAATTAAAATCATAGCAAAAGCTTATAATAGATTTCTCATCTCCTTAAAACTCTCTGTTTTTTTTCTCTGCAGGAAAATTATGAACTAAATTTCCTACTTCTATATTAGTGCTGTTGATTTTTTAAATTTTTATGTTCTAATATAGCCAATAACTTTTTACTTTCCCCACCTGGCCTGCCTTCTACCAGCCTGTTCAAGCATAGAAAGTGGAGTTATTTTAGTTATTATAAATCTACTTCCAACTAACTCCGAAATTACTGCTGTAATTATTAGATTTCCTACGGCAGCTTTAAACAAGCCAGAAATTACTGGAATTTTTGCTTTTTCTGAAAATTTGTTTATTATGTCTTGAATTTCTTCTTTATTTAACGAGATTTTAGTTGTTGTTATTTTTCCTAAAGTTCTCGCCAATACAAACTTTCCAGGACCAGGACACTCTATAACTGTTACTTTTGGATCTTGAACTAATAAATTCAGTTTTCCTAAATCAAGTGTTTCAGAATAAGGTTGCGGTTTGATTTGTGGCTGAGTCTTTGGTGTAACTGGCTTAGTTTCTTGTCTAATAGGTCTAAAAGGTTTAGCTATGGGCCTTGCCTGAGTTAAAGGTCTAAACTGAGGTTTTAGCCTATATGCTCTCCTTCTTAAAGGTCTCGCTTGAAGTGGTTTTGTTACTGGTTCTGAAGAAATTTCTTCTTCCTGTTTCTTTACCACTTCTTCAGTTTTCAGTACAGAAGGAACCATAATTTCATGACCTGTTTTTTCTTCTCTCTTTTCTTCTGCTCCTTCTCTAATTCCAGCTTTTTCTGATTCAGGTGGCTTAGATTGAAGGACAAGCTCTTTAGTAAACTCTTTTAAAAATAGAAGCCTGTCTTCTTGCTTTTTCATTTTTCTCAATCACTCTACTTCTCTTGTTGCTTTTTCTTTTCCTTGTAGGAGAGAGCTTGGAAGATAACCTTCTGTTTGTGAAGAAGCTTTTGGAATGGGTTGAGGGTATTGTTGAGGATATCGTTGCCTTCTTATAGCTGAAGAAGGTTGCCCATAAACTCTTTCTCTTATTTTTTCTTCCATCAAAGTAAGACCTTTAGCTATCACCTTATTCTGCTCTAATAACTTATTCAGCTTTTCAAGAAACTCCCTATCTTTCTCTATTTCTGTTCCTGTTCCAGTAGAAAGTTTTTCAGCAAAACTTTTTGCTGAAATTTCAAATAATTGTAGAAGTTTAGAAATCTGGTCAGCTAAATTGTCAAACTTAACAGTTAGGTTTGTAAGAGCTTTTTGTAAATTAACAAAGTTTTCTACAAGAATAGCATTTAATTTCTCTACATCTTTACTTACTTTTCCTGTTTTAGAAGTTGTTTTTTTCCGCCCAGATTTTCTTATTCTTTTTGCCCCTTTTTTTGCCATGTTTTTAATAAGGAAGGGAGATTTATAAATTTTAGCTTTTCATGATTTGGGAATGGGGACAGAGGGAATCGAACCCCCAGCAGCCGGTATCTCGCAAGTTGGCCGTTGTATTTTTCAATTCTTTTACAGACTTACTCGCTGGAGCCGGCCGGTTTACCATTAACCTATGCCCCCTTAATAAATCTGAAGAAAGAGCATTTAAATAGTTTTTTAGTCAAAGTCTTAACTTTTTAGCTTCTTCAATCTCTTGTCTTGAAATTGCACAACCCTTATATTTAACTGCATAGAGAAGAGCATCTAGAACATTATGATCTTTTAACTTTACAAGACCTTTTTTGTAAGCTAAATATACTAATTCAGATGAACGAATAAACTTGATGTTTTTTAAAAAATAAAAATTTTGTTTTAATTCTACTTTTGTATGAAGCTTGTTTTCAAAAAGTTTTCTTAAATTTTCTGGTTTTTCTCCTAACATCCTCGTGGTTCTTTCATCAACTACTACAATATTACTTATCCCTTTTTTAGAAGCCATTAAAGAAAGAGCAAGACAGGAAGCCTCTCCCTTATCTATTATATGCATAAATCCTTTTCTTGCTAAAAAAGAATTATTCGTTATATTTAGGATTTCATTTGTTTCTTTTTTTATCTCCTCTTCGCTCACATTTATGGAGGATGACATTTCCAAGATTTTGTTATCTAATAAACTTTTAATTTTTAAAGCTCCTAATTGGAACTTTTTTATTGTAGAAGGTCTGTCGATAGTCTCATATTTTACATCTTTTGTTATTATAAATTTTCCTTGAAAATTTTTTTTAAGTTCTTCAAGCAGATATGTTAAGCTGTTCATTGTTAAGGTTATTAGAGAAGATGAGTCAAAAATGAGGATTTTTTGTTTCATTTGAAAAAATTTATGGTAAGTTTAATTCTTTCTTTTTCTGGCATAGTTACATTGAAGTTTACGTCGCTTATACCTGTTTGACCTGCATATTCTGATAGCTCCCACATTGAAATGCCAAGGAGTTTAGCTGTCTTTTCCATGCTTATCCCGTGTTCATATATTCTACTTGCCTTATTAATACTTGCTTTTTTAAAAACATCTTGAACATGTTTTTTGAAGTGTCCTGATATTTTACTTATACTTGCCCTGATTTTTTTCATCTCTTCCCTAAACTTTTCTTCCTTATTTTCTTTTAAAGAGAGAATAGCATTATCTATATGTTTTAAAAATGATTTAAAAAAAGGACTCCAGGCAGGATACTTTCTATAATTCGTTCTTTCGAGGAATTTACTTAAAGAATAGATTATGACAGCAACCATTATGCTATCTATGTCTTGATGTATTGAAGCTGAATGTATTGTTTGGTTGGATAATTTTTTTAACTTAACAATATCTTGTTCTTTTACAGCATCTTTTGTTTCTTCTAAAACTTTCTGAATATGTTTAGGTTCTTTCATTTTGCCTTTTTAATCTTTAAATTTTTGTTTTTGATATGATGAACGTCTGATTTTAATCTAATAAAACTTATAGAATTATTTTTTTTGCCGAAAAAAAGTCCTTTCAATATTAGTAATTCTAAGGTTATTATGGAGTTAATTTCAATCCAGAACAATATATTTTTTATCATTTTTTCTTTTAATAAAAAATAAAAGAGAATATTTAAAAGTTTCTTATTTCTTAATTTTGTATGGAAGTTTTATTAGATACAAGTTTTATTTTAACCTGCTTGAAAGAAAAAATTGATTTTTTGCAGGCAGGAGAGTATGGTAAGTTGATTTTACCCCTACAAGTTATTGATGAGTTAAGGAAAAAAACTGAAAAAGGCAAAGCAAAAGAAAGGGAGACTGCAAAACTTGCTCTAAACATTATACAAGAAAATAAGAGCAATTTCAAGATTATAAAGTTGGAAAAGAAATTTGTTGATGCAGGGATTAAAAAATATGTTTCTAGAAAAAAAAAGGATGCAATTGTAGCCACCTTAGACAAAGAGCTAAAAAAAGCAATAAAAGATAAAGCTAACATTCTTGTAATTAGAGGAAGAAAGAAATTTGAGTTAATATGAAAAAAAGGTAAGCTTTAAAAATACTTTTTCTCTTTTATTTTTGCAATGTTCTATTTGACTGAAATTGAAGACTATGTAAGAGTAGAGCCAAAGTTGTTTGGTTTAGCTACTTTGGAAGCGGTAAGACAACAATTGAAGGAAACATATGCGGAATATGTGAGCAAGGATTTAGGAAAAGTTGTTGGAGTAGTTGATGTATTAAAAGTAGGAGAAGGCATTATTATACCTGGAGATGGGGCAGCTTATTATAAGAGCAGATTTAAACTTTTAGTTTGGAGACCTGAAATGCAGGAGCTTGCATATGGCATTATAAACGAGATAACTAATTTCGGAGCTTTTATGGACTTAGGAGTAATGCAGGGCATGATTCATATAAGTCAGACTATGGACGATTATGTAAGTTTCAGTAAGTCAAATACTTTAGTGGGAAAAAGCAGTAAAAAAAGTTTAAAGAAAAATGATTTGTGTTTAGCAAGAATTGTTGCAATAAGTTTCAAGACAGATGAGCCAAAAATTGGCTTAACGATGAGGCAGCCTGGTTTGGGTAAGTTAGAGTGGATTAAAGAGGAGAAAATTAAAGCAAAAAAAGCTGCAGAAAAAGCAGCTAAAGAGGAAGAAAAGAAAGTTAAGGGAAAGAAAAAATGACAAAAAAAGTTTGTAAAAATTGTAACCTGATTTACGAAGGAGAGAGATGTCCTGGATGTGGTAGTCAGGAGTATAGTGAAGAGATTAAAGGCAGGGTTATAGTTCTTGATCCTGAAAAATCTGAAATAGGACAGAAATTGAAAATTAATAAAGCAGGAGAATATGCAATATCTAAAACAAGTGGTTAAAATGGAAATTATCGAGGATAAAGAGAATTTTCTTCTTAACAGGAAAGAAATTAAAATTGTAGTTGAAGCTGAAAAAACTCCAAGTTTGGAAGAGGCTTTAAATATTGTTTCTGAAAACTTTAAAGCAGAAAAGGATTTAATCGTTATAAATCAGGTTAAGGGAAAATTCGGAAGAAATACTTTTTTGATTTCAGCTTTTATTTATAAAAATAAAGAAGATAAAGATAAACTTGAAGGAGTAAAGAAAAAGAAAAAAGAGCAAGAGGAAAAGAAAGAAGGAGAAAGTTCAGGACAAGCTCAAAAACAGAACCAGCCAGCAGAAGAAAAAAAGGAAACAGAAGGCGATAAGGAAAAGAGTGAAAATGAATCAGAAGGGAAAGGGGAAGATGAAGGGAAAGAGGAAGAGAAAAAGGAATAAACTTATTTTTTATTAAAACAATGTAGTGATTTTTGTGGAAAAATATTAATACTTAGTCTTCTAATTCTGGCTATGGAAGAAAAGACTTTAGAAGAGGCAACAAAAGAAATAAAAATAAAGAGTAATCAAGGATTTGAAGAAAAAATTGAGAGAGAGATTATTGGAGATTTAGAAAAGATGTGTTCGGAGAAGAATATTCTATTTTCTGTAAGATTAGCTTTAGGAGAGGCTGTTTTTAACGCTATAAAACACGGGAATAAGTCAGATTCAAATAAAACAGTAATAATTAATTATACTATTAATGATTCTTATATAAAAATAACCGTAGAAGATGAGGGTGGAGGATTTGATTTAAACACTATTCCAGACCCCACTACTAAAGAAAATTTAGAATTAGAGCATGGTAGAGGCATATTTTTAATGAATGCTTATATGGATGAAGTAAAGTATAATGAAAAAGGAAACCAAGTAACTCTGGTAAAGTATTTTAAGTAAAAGCAAATAGATTTAAAAAACAAGTATCTTTCTAAAATTTATAATGGCAGAAAACAAAGAAAAAGTAAACGTAGAGAAATTAGAAAGTTTAAATGTCGGTTTATTTGGGCATATCGATCATGGCAAGACCACTTTACTTCAAAGATTAACTGGAAAGTGGACAGACACTCATTCTGAAGAACTGAAAAGGGGAATTACGATTAAGTTAGGTTATGCTGATTGTATTATAAAAGAAAAAGATGGACATTATAATGTTAATGAAGGCGAACCTATTAGATATATAAGCTTTGTTGATGCTCCAGGACATGAAATGTTAATGGCTACAATGTTGTCTGGCGCCGCTATGATTGACGCAGCTATACTTGTTATAGCTGCAAACGAAGGAATAAAGCCTCAAACAAGAGAACACTTGATGGCATTGCAAGTTAAGAATGTAAAGAATATAATTATAGTACAGAACAAAATAGATTTAGTAACAAGAGAAGAAGCAGTGAAAAATTATAAAGAAATTAAAGAGTTTGTTAAAGGGACAGTAGCTGAAAATTCTCCAATTTTGCCAATTTCAGCTCAACAAGGAGTTAATATAGACAAGATTTTAGAAGAACTTGTAAAGATAAAAATACCAGAAAGAGATTTAGAAAGTGAGCCTGTCTTTATCATTGCAAGAAGTTTTGATATTAACAGGCCTGGAACAAAAATATCTGGATTGAAAGGCGGTGTTTTAGGTGGGGCTCTGAAAAGAGGGAAATTAAGAGAAGGAGATAAGATAGAGATAAAGCCAGGCTTATCTATTAAAAAAGAGAACAAGATTATTTACAAAACAGTTAAATCAAAAATTTTAGCTATTTTTAAAGGCAAATATAGAGTTAAAGAAGCTATTCCCGGAGGTTCTTTAGCTTTAGAAACAGAATTGGATCCTACCCTAACCAAAGCTGATAATCTTTCAGGATGTGTCTTGGGATTAGAAGGAAAATTGCCTGAAATTTCAACAAGAGTGAAAGTAAAGTTTAATCTATTCAGAGAGATTTTAGGTTCTCAGAATCATAAAGGAGTAGAAGATATAAAAACAGAAGAACTTTTACTTCTCAGTATGAATACCTCTCTTACTATTGGAACAGTTATTAAAGTTTCAAGGGATGTGGCTGAATTAGATCTGAGAATACCAATAGTAATATTTAAGGGAGACAATGTCAGTATAGCTAGAAATATTAATGGCCATTGGCGTTTAATTGGTTATGGCGAGATAGTTGAAAGCTGTTAGTTTTTTATCCCTCTGATTTAACTTTTTCTATATCCTCAGCTTCAGGAACTTTTACGACATCGCTTACCTTGTCTTTTTCTTGTAGTCTAACAATTTTAACACCCTGAGTAGCCCTTCCCATAACTCTTATTTGCTTTACACCAGTCCTAATAACCATACCTTTTGCTGTTGTAACTATAATACTATCTTTATCTTTTACAGATACGCTACTTACAACCTTGCCAGTTCTTTCTGTAACTTTCAAATTTATAATACCTTTTCCAGCCCTACTTGTTAACCTATAATCTTCTACCTTGCTCCTTTTACCAAAACCTTTTTCTGTTATGCTTAAAATACTTTCCCCTTGTTTTGGAATTTCTAATGAAACAACCTCATCTCCCTCTCTTAAGCCAATACCTCTTACACCGTAAGCAGATTTTCCCATTTCTCTTACTTCTTTACTATCAAACCTAATTGCTAAGCCTTTTGAGGTTATTAACATAATTTCCTGTCCTTCCTTAATAGGTTTGACATCTATTAGCTTATCATTTTCAGGCATTTTCATTACTCTTACTCCTGTTGACCTTGGTTTAGAAAGTTGTTGTAGAGATAATTTTTTTACCTGGCCCTTTTTAGTAGCAAAAATCAAAAAGTTTTCAAATTTTTTAACATTAAGAATACTAGCTACACTTTCTTCTTTTAAATTAAGTAAGTTAACTAATGCCCTTCCCTTGCTATAACGAGTAGTATCTGGTATTTGATAAGCTTTAAGCCAGTATACCCTGCCTTTAGAGGTAAAGAAAAGTAAAAAGTCATGGGTAGAACAAGTAATAAGTTCTTTAACAAAATCTCCTGTGGCTAAATCAGAACCTATAATCCCTTTTCCTCCTCTTCTCTGCTCTTTATAAACTTTTAGACTCTGCCTCTTTACATACCCCTTTTCAGTTATGCTTATGACAATATCTTGTTTCTTCACTAAATCTTTTTCTTCTAATTGTTTTATTTGTTGTAAAATCTGGCTCCTTCTTTTATCGCCAAATTTTCTTTTCAACTCCAAAGTTTCTTTTTTCACAACATTTAAAATTTCTTTTTCACTTGATAATATTCTTTCTAATCCTTTAATTTTCTGTTGCAAATCAGATTCCTCTTTTTTCAGTTTGTCTTGCTCTAGTCTGGTTAAAGTTGATAATTTTATTTCTAAAATAGATTTGGCTTGTCCCCTTGTTAATTTAAACCTCTCCACAAGTTTTTCTTCTGCTTCAGTAGTATTTGCTGCTTTTTTGATAATCTCTATTGTTCTGTCTATGTTTTTTAATGCTACAAGCAAACCCCTCACTATCTCTAACCTTTCCTGAGCTTTCTTTAAATCAAATCTCGCTCTTTTTTCTACTACAGATTTTCTATGTTGTATATAAAAGAATATTATCTTTTTTAAGTTCAAGAGTTGGGGTTTTCCTTTTACCAGAGCAACTAAATTTACATCAAAACTATCTTCAAGGCGAGAATACTTGTAAAGTCTGTTTATTGTGAACTTAGGATCAGAACCTTTTTTTAATTCTATTACTATTCTGACTTTTCCTTTTGCTGATTCCTCTCTTATCCCAGAAACATCTGGCAATTTTTTTTGTTGTGTGAGCGAAGCTATTTGTTCAATTAAATTAGATTTATTTAGTAAATAAGGAATCTCGGTTATAATTATACAGGGTTTTGATTTTTTTTCTTCTATTGTCACCTTTCCTCTTATGATAATTCTTCCTTTTCCTTTTTTGTAGATATCAGGAAAATTTCCAGAGACGTATCCTCCTGTTGGAAAGTCGGGTGCGGGAATTATCTTTACTAATTCTTCTGTTGCAATTTCGGGATTTTCTATGTGTTTAATAATAGCATCACACACTTCTGTTAAATTATGCGGAGGTATATTAGTTGCCATTCCTACAGCAATTCCACTCGAACCATTAATCAATAAATTTGGTAATTTTCCTGGTAAAATTTCTGGCTCTTTTAAAGAGCCATCAAAATTTGGAAGCATTTTTACTGTTCCTTTATCCAAATCTTCGAGAAGTTCAAGGGCAATGGAAGTTAATTTAGCCTCAGTATATCTCATAGCTGCTGGAGGGTCTCCATCCATACTTCCAAAATTTCCTTGTCCGTGGATTAAAGGATAACGAAGAGAAAATGGCTGAGCCATTCTTACTAAAGCATCATATACTGCTAAATCGCCATGAGGATGTAATTTTCCTAAGACATCTCCAACTATTCTGGCTGATTTTTTTGTTTGCGAAGCAGGTTTTAATCCCATCATGTTCATAGAATAGAGAATTCTTCTATGTACTGGTTTTAAGCCATCTTCAACTGATGGCAAGGCTCTCCCTACTATAACTGACATAGCATAATCTATGTATGCTTTTTCCATCTCTTCTGTTATTTCTGAAGAGATGATACCTTTCTCATTTTCTTCTTGCTTTTCTTTGTTTGGATTTTCTTCTGGCATTTTAACTTAACTTTCTAATTTCATTTATTTTAATCACAATAGCCCCTTTACAAGGCTCATTTTCATTTCCTTTAATCGATTTTATAAAATCATACCATTCTCCTTCCTCAAAATATTCTGCTTCTCCATTAATTCTATATCCTTCCCAATTTTTATTCCAAACACATAAGCTTACATTATTATTTCTTTTTATGTTTTCAATAGTAGTTTTCATATAATTATTAGTAATCACAATTTTATCATCTTTGATTTTAACATAAGTAACAGCAATGCAATGGGGCTTTCCATTATTTAATGTGGCAAACGCTACAGGATTTTCTTCAAGTGTTTTTTTTAATTGTTTGTCTATCATTTTAAATATCAAGGAAAGCTTCATGAGCTTTCTCAATTATAAACTGTTTTCTTGGCTCTACTTGATCTCCCATTAGGGTACTAAAAATACGGTCAGCTTCAACAGCATCTTCTATATTAACTTTTTTCAATATTCTTGTTCTTGGATTCATAGTAGTTTCCCATAATTGTTGAGGGTTCATCTCACCTAAACCTTTAAATCTTGTGATTTGAGGATTAGAGAGTTTTGATGTTAATTTTTTTAATTCTTCCTCGCTATAAACATAATGATCAGATCTCTTTCTTACTTTATATAGGGGTGGTACAGCAATAAATATATGGCCAGATTCAATAAGTTGGGGCATGAACCTAAAGAAAAATGTTAAAAGCAGAGTTTTGATATGTTGGCCGTCTACATCTGCGTCTGTCATGATAATTATTTTGCTATATCTTAGCTTGTCTATGTTAAATTGCTCTCCTATACCTGTCCCTATTGCAGTAATCAAATTAGCTATTTCTTCACTTGACAAAACTTTAACAGGAGCTGCTTTCTCAACATTTAAGATTTTTCCTTTTAATGGCAAGACAGCTTGGAACTCTTTATTTCTTGCTTGTTTAGCTGAGCCGCCAGCAGATTCTCCTTCAACTATATAAAGTTCAGTTTTATCTTTCTTTTTACTTGAACAGTCAGCTAATTTTCCTGGTAAGCCACTTAAACTAAAAGCACTTTTCCTTCTTACCAGGTCACGAGCTTTTTTAGCTGCATTTCTCGCTTTTGCTGACTCTGCTGCTTTGGAAGCTATCTTTTTAGCCACACTTGGATTTTCTTCAAAAAATTCTGATAAAGCTTTACTTATTACAGAATCTACATAACCTTTAACTTCGCTATTCCCAAGCTTAGTTTTGGTTTGGCCTTCAAATTGAGGCTCAGGAATTTTTATTGAAACTACTGCAGTTAAACCTTCTCTGACATCATCCCCTGTTAAATTCCCTGTTTTAAGAACATTTTGTTTTTTTGCATAATCATTTATGACCCTCGTTAAAGCAGTTTTAAAACCCGAGATGTGTGTTCCACCCTCCACTGTATTTATAGTATTTACAAAACCAAAAATATTTTCTTGATAACCAGAATTGTATTGAATAGCTATCTCAATTATAGTCGAATCAGTTGATTTTTTGAAGTATATTGGTTTGTGCAAAGTTTCTTTATTTTTATTTAGCCATTTGACAAATTCTACTAATCCTCCCGAATAATAAAACTCTTCTTTTTTGTTTTTTCTTTCATCTTCTAAAATTATTCTTAAGCCAGCATTAAGAAAAGCTATTTCTCTCATCCTCGTAGCTAAAGTATTGAAATCAAATTCTATTGTTGAGAAAATCTCTTTATCTGGAGTAAAAGTTATTTTTGTCCCTGTTTCTTTTGTTTTTCCTGTTATTTTTAATTTTCCAATAAGTTTTCCTCTTTTGTATTCTTGTCCATAAATTTTTCCTTCTCTTTTAACCTGAACTTTTAACCCCTCACTTAGAGCATTAACTACGCTAACCCCTACTCCATGTAGACCGCCAGAAATAAGATATGCTTTATGATCAAACTTTCCACCTGCATGTAACTTTGTAAGAACTAACTCAAGAGCTGTTTTTTTATATTGCTTGTTAATATCTACAGGGATGCCTCTACCATTATCTTCTACAGTTACAGAATTATTTTTATGTATTGTTATTTTTATTTTATTACAAAAACCAGCCAACGCTTCATCGACAGAATTATCTACTATTTCATAAACAAGATGATGCAAGCCCTCTTTTCCTGTACTTCCTATATACATAGCAGGCCTTTTTCTTACTCCTTCTAAACCATCCAATACTCTGATATCTTCTCCTGTATATTTTTTAGCTGACATTTTTATGTAAGATATTTTTCTCTAATCCCGACCAAAATTTTTATTTTTAATTAGCTGGATAAGAGAATTTTTCTCTTTATGTTTAAAAAAAGTTAGGGTAGTTTAAAAACCTTGCTATAAAAATTAAGGCATCTCAGGGTCTATAGAGGCTAAATTTGATTTTAATATTATTTAATATATATTTCTAAAAAGATATATTGTAAAGAATATTTTGTAAAATATATTATAGAGCAATCTCTTTATAAATATATTTTTACTTCTCTGTAAGCGGCTGTTTTGTCCATTTCTTCTTCTTTCTTTTCATTTCCGCATTTTTTCTGCATTTGCTTGAACAAAAATATCTTATTTGCCCTGTTCTGCTATCTACAACTGTAACTCCTTTAGGCAATTCATATTGTTTCTCACAGTAATTACATTTTGGCATTTTAATATTTCCAATCTCTTGAATCTAATTCCGAATATAATCTTTGATTTCTTTTTCTAAGAGCATGTGAAACTATTTGGTGTTCTATGTCTTCTTTTCTGCGAAAAATATACATATTAAGAGTATTTGCTGCTATCTCATTTGCTATCCCTACTAAAGATATGTTTCTTGGGTTTTCCCTATTCAAAATTTCCATTGCTATTACCTCTCCGTCAAATGCAGATTCTTGCGACATTTCATCATCCATCTTTTCATTTAACATTTTAAGTAAAAGCGCCTTTAGTAACCTTACTTTTAATTCTTCTTGCTTCAATTTGAGTTTCTCTTAACATTAAAATATCTCCTAATTGTATTGGCCCTTTTACATTTCTTCTTATTGTTTTTCCTTTTTCATTTCCCTCTAAAATTTTACACCTAACTTGAGTTACTTCTCCTCTAAAACCAGTTCTTCCTACTATATCTTCCACTACAGCCGGTGTAGCTTGTCCTATAACTTTTTCTACACCTTTCATTGCCCCACCTTTTACTTCCTTAATTTTCTGCTTTTTCTTACTTCCCATTTTCTATTTCTTATTTTTTTCAGCACTGACTTTTGGTATTTCTGCTTCTCCTGGTTCAATTATTGCTACTGAACTGGCCGGCACTTTTATCCCCGTTGCTACCCCTAGTTTTTCTTTACTGTCAGCTTCTTCGCAAGGAATGCCTTTCTCTTTACATAATACAGGGATGTGCTGTACTATTTCTTTTGGCTCTACATCTTTTGCTACCACTACATACTTTGCTGTACCTCTCTCTATAGCTTTCGTAACCTCATTTATACCTTTCTCTATTTTTCCAGTTTGTCTTGCTTTTTCTATTGTTTCATATACAGAAGCCATTTTATTAGCCTCCCAATTTAATTGGTCATTGGATATTTTATTCTGCTCTTAAAGGTTTATAAATGTTTTCTTATCAATTTAATTTTACTTTTTACACTTTATTTAACATTATTACCCTTTAAAATATATTTGAAACATTTAAAAATTCAACAGCCCATATTACTTATGCCTTATTCGGTTTTTAAATATTCTTTCTTCCAAATGGGTTCTGTTTTTTCCTTAAGTTCTTCATCAAATTCTTTTAATGCTATATCATAATCCTTAGATTTTAATGCTTTTTTAGCATAAATATCTTCTGGCTTAGCGTTCTTATTCAAAATATTCTTTTTAAAATTTAACCAGTGGTCTCTTATTGAGCAAGGCATTAACCAGTTACTTGGTTTTTTTGTATTCTCTAACCCATACTCCTTTTGCCATTTCCTTCCATTTACAAATAGTTCTGAAAATAAGGCGTCCGCTAATTTTTTCTTTTTTCTGTATAATTCGTTAATATTATCTTTATAATATGGGATAAATACACAAGGCATGATGTTGCCATTCCAATCTACATATAAATAACCACCATTTCTGCCATAAGCAATACAACCATTTGATAAAACTCCTGAATTCCAAAAATCAGCTATACAATATCTTTTCTCTCTTAATAGTTGTTCCCATTTTCTATAAAGGTTTACTCTTTGTTTTGGAGTTATCATCAGTTTTTTCATATCTTTTGCTTGCCCAATTGGCATTAACTGGAATATCCACATATAACTAGCTTCTAATTCTTGAAAAACAAAATCATAAAATTTATTACTTAGGAGGGTATTGATGTTTTTGGTAGTCGCTGTAACTGATACTCCAAAAGGGACTCCAGCTTCTTTTAAATTATCAGCTGCCCTCAAAATTTTCTTAAAAACACCCTTTCCTCTTCTTTCATCTGTATCTTTTTCAAATCCCTCAATCGAAATTGCAGGAGTGACATTCCCCAATCTCGCTAATTTTTTTGCATTTTTTTTGTTAATCAAAGTTCCATTTGTATAAACTAAGAAAAACATTTCATTGTATTTTTTCCAAATATCGAAGAGGGTTTTTCCATTATCATTATATATTAAAGGTTCCCCACCTGAAATTGTCATAAATCTATTTCCCCATTCATTATAAACTTCGTTACAAATTTTATTCACAATTTCAAAAGAAAGAGAAGGAGCGTTGAACGTTGAGGATGCATAACAACCTACACAATTTAAATTACATTTTTGGGTAGGTGAAAGAACAATAAAGGAAGGTGGAAGCATACCATATTTTTCTCTAAATTTTTCTCTTACATCTTTATTAATTTGTTTTTGGGTAAAATTATATCTTATTAATGTATCCAAAACTCTTTCTGAGACTTTTTTAGAAATTAAACCCTTATCAAAATTTCTCTTGGATGATTCTAACATTGCAACTAAGAATTCGTATTTTTTGATTTGAATATTTTTTGGGAATTCTTTGTTTTTTTCAACCAAAGCATTGTAAAGTTTTTTCTTAAATCTTTCTAACAATACTTCTTTTCCATAAGGAAAATAAAATATTTTTTTAATTAAGTATATATAAATATCTGTTTTTGTTTCGCCAAGATAATTTTTTACTTTTTTAGAAATTCCAATATCTCCTTTCATTTTATTTATTTTTTCTATGATATCTTTAGTCAAAATGTTATTTAAAGTTTTTCTATTGTTGCAAGGGTTTGAGAGACAAGAGAATTCAAATAGTTCTGTAGCGAGAATGTATTATAATCTTATGGGAAAACAAAAGGATTTTGTGGCGAGTCATTAGGGTTAATCAGATTTATTCAATTTTTATTAATTTTATCTCCACATAATCTTTATATCATCAGTTCTTTGTCGAGGGAGGATATCAAGTTCCCCGAATTTTTTTGTTTTTGGCTCAATTTTTATTCCTTTTTTAAACATAATCTCTCCGAGATAAGCTATCATCACACCATTATCAACAAGTAAGCTTTGATGAGGACAGAAATACTTAGCTTTCCTTTCTTTACACATTATCTTACACATTTCTTGTAATCTAGAATTACAGGCAACTCCTCCTCCAAGCAATAATTCTTCTTTACCAGTATGGGCCAAAGCTCTCTCGCTAGCTTCAACTAACATAGCAAAAACTGTCTCTTGTAGAGAAAAAGATAAATCAGTTAATTTATATTTACTGGAATCTAATTTTTGTTTTAAATTAGTCAAAATTCCAGAAAAAGACACATCCATGCCTTTTATTGAATAAGGCAGAGGAATATATTTTTTTCCTTTTTTCGCAAGTTCTGAAATTTTTGGGCCTCCTGGAAATCCTATGCCTGCATATCTTGCAAAAGTATCTATAAAATTTCCCACTCCTATATCAAGAGTTTCGCCGAAAATTCTATATTTTCCTCCTGCAAAAGCTATTATTTGTGTGTTAGCTCCAGATACATATAGCATAACTGGATCTTTTGAACCTGTGAGTCTACCTATTTCTAAGTGAGCTATACAATGATTTACTGGTATCACAGGAACTTTTAGTTTTGAAGATAATTGTTTAGTGAATTTTAAACCTTCAAGAAGGCAGGGAGGTAAGCCAGGTCCTTGAGAAAAAGCTATGGCTTTAATTTTGTCTTCAGAAATTCTCGCTTCTTTTAGAGCTTTTTCATACATAGAGTTAGCAACTTTTGCGTGATGTTTTCTTGCTTCAATAGGAATTATGCCTCCTTTTTGAGTTGTGTAAGAATCTTTGACATTAGCTAAAATTTTGCCATTCTTAACTATTCCAATTCCAAATGTATGAGCTGTAGATTCAATTCCCAGTATCATTTTTCATTTCCAAATTTTCTGAACTTTTTCATAATCTTCTTTACACCCTATATCAAACCATTTTCCTTTAAAAATAAAAGCACAAACCTCTTGCTTTTTACAAAAATTCTGGATAAGAAAACCAGGACCATCTTTTGGCTTGTCATTTTTCATATACCCCTCCATATTTTTTAAAGATTCTTTTGGAAAAATGTAAATAGCCCCACTTATTAAATTTGTTTTTGGCTCTTGAGGTTTTTCTTCAAATTCAATTATTTTCCCCTCTTTATCAATTTCAACAACGCCAAATTTTTTTGCCTCTTCTTTTTCTTCTAACTCAAAAATAGCATTTATTATTGTCCTTTTCTTTTTAAAAAACTCTATTAAATCAATAAGAGAGTCTTCAAACAAATTATCACAAGCTAAAACAAGAATATCGTCATCTATTTTCTTCTCTTTTATTACAAACTCTAAGTCGCCTACACCCCCCAACCGTGTTTCATTGCTTGTTGTCCCATCATTTAAAATTTCTATTTTTTTGCCAAAATTTTTTTCATTTTGAGTAAGCCAGTAAATAAAATTCATATAGAATTTATCATTGGTAATTATGAAAATTTCATTTATCTCACTGATTTCTTCTAATTTTTCAACAATATGGTTAAGAATAGGTTTTCCTGCTATGGGCAAGAGAGCTTTTGGCTTATCTATTGTTAAAGGGTAGAGACGAGTTGCATAACCGGCAGCTAAAACTATTGCTTTCATATTCGTAAAAGAAAAAAGAGATTTTTAAATATTAACAAATCCACAAAAATTAAAAAAAATAAAAAGTAAAAATAAAAAAGAAAAATTAATTGGTAAGTTTATCTTCTTTTCTTTTTCTTCTTTACTGTTTTTTTAGCTTTTTTCTTTTTCTTTTTTCCGCCCCTTGCCATCTTTGCCTCACAGACATTTCCTTTAGCATCAACATAGTACAAGTAACCTGGTTTCCTCTTTACAACATTTTTAGCAATAACTTTTCCCATTTTTACCTCCTTTTTTTAAGTTTTAAACATCACGACGAGGTGGTATTTAAATCTTTCTTTTTATTCTCGAGGAACAACTTTATTATCCCTTGATATTTCTGATTTATAGGAATTTCTAATAATCTTGTGAATTGCTTGTTAGGTTTTATGTAAGGTTTGTTTCTTTTTACTAATTTATAATCTACAATTTTATTTTTTTGTAGCCAAATAGCTAAAAAATCTGGGCAGAAAAATGAATGAATCGCTTGTTGTGTGGGTCTGGAAAATTCGAATAATAGCGCTTTTCCTTTTTTATTAAACATCAATCCTATAAACTTTTTTGTCCCTTTTACTTTATCTACTTCAAATTCTAATTCCTTTCCTTTAAATTTAAGTTTAGCTTTCATTTTCAATAAATTTTTTATAAAATTTATTTACTGTTTTTTCTGTTACATAATCGTGATGTTTAAAACCGCCTCCAAATGATTTGGGGATATGTAAAAGTTCGTGTATAATTGTTTTTATCTTATCTTCTTCGCTCATTTTATCAAATCTTTCACTGATAAATTCTAAGGCATAAAAAGCTTTTCTTTTCATTGCTTTTTGCATAACTTTTCCTAATGCATGGCATCTTGCTATTGCTCTACTGCTGGAACCAAAACTTCTTATGCAGGCTATATTGTCTGTATCTATGTGCAAGAGTTTTAGCTTTTCAACTATCTCTCTTGCTTTCTCCTCTATATCTAAAGCTGGTTCATATCTCATTCTGCCTCTATAACTTTATTTTTGCTTGTAAGCCCCGATTTAATTTTAATTTTTTTCTTAAAATGTTTTTTCAATAATTTTATCAATTCAATATTGGCCTTATTTTTCTCAGCAGGAGATTTTAAATTAACTTCATACTTTTCCTCATTAATTTTTCTAATTTCTTGTTTTTTAGAATTTGGTTTCACCTTTACTTTAATTATCATTTAAACTTTAAATTTTTAAACTATATAAATCTAATTTAGAGAAATGATAGGATATCAAAAATCAGCTGGTTTAATTGTTTTTTATAAAGATAAAACGAAAGGCGAAAAAGAGGAAATAAAATTTTTACTCTTGAAATATCCCACGTATTGGGGTTTTGTTAAAGGCATAATAGAAGATAATGAAGACGAACAGGAGACCGCCTTAAGAGAATTAAAGGAAGAAGCTAATATTAAAGCTGAAATAATCTCCGGTTTTAAAGAAAAACAAGAATGGTTTTTCAGATTAAAAGGACATCTCATTAAGAAACAAGCTATTTTTTTTCTTGCCAAAACAACAAAGGAGGAAGCAAAAAAAGTTAAAATTTCTTGGGAACATGAGGACTTTGCATGGTTAAGTTTAGATGAAGCATTGAAAAAAATAAAAATTAAGGCAAATAAAGAGTTGTTAATAAAAGCTTATGAGTTTATTGAGGAGTATGGGAAACAAAGAAGGCTAATAGAATAAGAAATGAATGTTTAGAAAAAATCTAGAAGGTTGAATAGGTATGAGAATATTTTAATTAGCCTTTTTATTATTTTGCAATAATTTCAATTCCATCCCTATGTTTTAGTTTATGATCTTTTCCAACTACTTTTTTTGTCCTTATATCAATTGCTCTAATAAAACCTTCTCCTAAATCCTGATGAATTTTAAATGCGAAATCTAAGGCAGTTGAGTCTTTTGGGAGAAGAAAACAATCAGGAAGTATTCTTCCTTCTGAATCTGTGAGTTTGTTGGTTCCTGCTGGGAATACTGCTATATATCCTAAGAGGGAGAATACAACATAATTTAAAATATCTTGGACTCCTGTAGTTTTATATTTTTTAAGAAAATTTTTTATAAATTCCAATGCTTTTTTTTGTTTTTCATTTAACTTTTCTGGATGCTTTATCTTGAAATCAGACTCTCCAGGAATATAATCAATAATTTTCTCTTTTGCAGCTTCTTTTAATGCCAATTCAGCCTCTGCTGAACATGGAAAAATTGGATAAGAAAATTCTGATTTTAATTTTTTTAAATTTTCCTCTGCATTTTTCATATCAGCTTTATTTGCTGCTATGATCATTGGTTTGCTTATTTTTCTTAATTCTTTCGCAAACTCGAAAATATTTTCATCAGTCCACGATACAGGTTTTTCAATATCTAAAGAAGTTTTTCTTATTACTTCTTTTATTTGCTCTTCTGTGACTTTTAAACCTGAAAATTGTTTTGCCACAGCTTCAACAAAATTCTCTTTTGAAGATTCCAACTGCCTTGAAAAAGTTTTCCAGGCTTTTTTCAAAATTTCAGAGAACCATAAATCAAGTTCAGATTCAATCATTTTTATGTCTTTTCCAGGATAATAATTCTCTGTTGGTTTTCCTTCCTCATTAGTTGTTCCTGATACATCAACTATCTGGATGAAAGCATCCGCCTGTCTCAAATCATCTAAGAACTGGTTCCCTAAACCTTTTCCTTTACTTGCACCTTTTACTAGTCCAGCTACATCCATCAATTCAATAGGAACAAATCTTTTATGATTTAAACAGAAACCTTCTCTTGGCTGGCATTGAACTCCGAACTCCTTATCTATACAATCGATTTTTACATATCCTATTCCATGATTAGGTTTTATTGTTACAAAAGGATAATTAGCTATTTCTACTTCTGCTAAAGTTGCAGCTTTGAAAAAAGTTGACTTACCAACATTTGGCTTTCCTACTAATCCGATTAACATATCTTTTAAAGAAGAAAACTATATTTAAGTTTAATTATAATAAAATTAGATTTTGTTTTGGCCACAAAATATAAAGCTTAAGAAAAATAAAAAAAAGAAAAAAAAATAAAATTAAAAACTAAATTTATTCAGAAGCTTCTTTACTTTCTTCAGATGTCCCTTCTTCTACAGATTCTTCAGCTTCTTTCACTTCTTCTTCAGCTTTTTCTACTGCTTCCCCTGCTTCTTCTAAACTTTCTTCAGCTTTTTCTAGCTCTTCTTTAGCTTCTCCTTCTACAGATTCTTCAGCTTCTTTCACTTCTTCTTCAGCTTTTTCTACTGCTTCCCCTGCTTCTTCAGTAGCTTCTTGAGCTTCTTCAATTTTTTCTTCTTCGTCCATTTTAAAAAATTTTCAATTTAATTATTAAGGCAGAGGAAATATCTTTTAAAAAGGTTTCGAATTATGATTATTTTCTTTAGAGTAACTTTTATAAATTTAGATTATCTCTGAAACATAAGAGCCTGTAGCTCAGCCAGGTTAGAGCACTGGTCTTATATGACAGTATCTCGCCGGAGATACAGCTTGATTTAGCTATAAACAAAGCTAAGAAAGCCAGGGGTCCTCGGTTCAAATCCGAGCAGGCTCATTGACAAGTTCTAAAAGAACTTGTGGTAGACATCGTATCTAAAGATACGATATGCCAACAAAAAGTTGACAAGAGCCTGATTGTATAGGCTCGTGAAAACAAATTTTTATTTGAAAGGAGGTGGAATAGTATGTTTACTTATAATATAAAAGAAATTATCTCATTTACAGGTAGTTTTTTAGGTGGAGCATTTGTAACAGCACTTTTTGCTTTAAGTGTTTTCATTGCAGTATTGCTAATAGTTGGGGTTTACGTTTATTACGCTTTGGCTTGGTCGACAATTGCGAAAAAGAGAAAATACAAATATCCTTGGCTTGCATGGATACCTTTTGCAAATATATCATTGATTCTTGAATTAGGAGGATTTCACTGGGCATGGGTTTTTCTGTTCTTGATTCCAGTTTTAGGGTGGCTTGCTTTATTTATATTGACAATAATAGCAACATGGAAAATTTTCGAGAAAATGAATTACCCAGGGTGGTTTAGTTTGGCAGTATTAATACCTAGAGTTGGAGGGATACTTTACCTGATAGCAATAGGCTTTGTTGCTTGGAAAACACAAAAAAGAAAAATATAAAGGGGATTTTGAAAACTAATTTTTCTTTTTTTTATCAAATGTTTAAGAATAGAGAGGATGCTGGCAGGCAATTAGGAAAAAAACTTTTAAAATATAAAGGTAAAAACACGATAATTTTGGCAATTCCTCGAGGAGGAGTTCCAGTAGGTTATGAGATAGCTAAAGCTCTTGATTCTGAGTTTAATGTGATAATATCAAGAAAATTACCTTTGCCAGATAATCCAGAAGCAGGTTTTGGCGCTATTTCAGAAGAAAGCATGTTTTTAAACCAACAGGCAAATTATTATCCTGGAAAAATAAGAGAAAGAATTATTAGGGAAAAGAAAAAAGAATTAACAGAATTGATTGAAAAGTTTAGGGGAGGAAAGCTTCTTGATTTAGAAGGAAAAGTTACAATATTAGTAGATGATGGTTTGGCGATGGGCTCTACTATGTTAGCTGCTATAGAAACTGTAAAGAAAAAAAGAGCAAGGAAAATTGTCGTCGCTGTACCTACTGCTTCTTATTCTGTTATTAGAAAAATAAAAAGAAAAGTTGATGAGGTTGTTTGTATAGACAAAAGGAGATTTTTTCTTGCTGTGGCAGATGCTTATGAAAACTGGTATGATTTAACTGATGAAGAAGTTTTGAAGTATTTAGAAAATCGAAGGATTTAAAAATAGTTTTTTTCTTTCCTCTCTAAGCCCCTGTAGTCTAGTGGCCAAGGATACTGGCCTTTCGAGCCAGTGACCCGAGTTCGAATCTCGGCGGGGGCATTCTTATCTCATATATCTATCTTCCCAGTTTCTTATGTAAGTTTCAGGAATCCTAATTTTATAATTATATTGTGGGCCTGGTTTCTCTTTTCTTATCCTAAGAATAAAACCAAGAATTAAACCTAAAGCTAGACCAGCCAAATGAGAAAGATGGCCTATATTGTCCTGAGCGTAAAAAAAGCCTAACAAGTCTCCAATTATCCAGAATATAGAAGCAAGAAATAAAGGCATTGGAAGAGAAAATGCCCAAACAGTCATTAATGGCTTTATTATAGTTAAAGTTCCTATGACTCCGAATATAGCTCCAGAAGCTCCTAAAGCAGAAGTATAAAAGTTAACTGAAACTAAATTAGCTAAAATTCCTGCCAAAAAAAAGACAAGCAAAAATCTTCTGCTTCCAATAAATTTCTCGAGTATAAGGCCAAAAAAGATTAAAGCAAAAAGATTATAAGTAAGATGAAGAAGAGAACCATGGAGGAAAATAGAAGTAAGGAAGCGCCATATCTGTCCTGTTAAAGCTTTTTGGTTTAGCAGAAAAATTTCAGTAAAATTAGGAATGATAAGTTGAAGTATAAAGACAAGAATACAAATTAAAGCTAACCACAAACTAAAGAATTTGTTTTTTTCCATACTTAGATAAAAATGAAAAGCTTTAAAACTCTTATTATTTAATAGATAAAGAGGTTAATATGGTAGAAGACAAATGTATTTTTCCACCATGTCCTAAATGCAAAGAAGGCTATTTAGTACCCTTTTCTTTTAAAGAGGATGTTTTTGAAAAGTGGAAATGTACCAAGTGTGGATATGTTGTCGGGAAAAGAGAGTAAAGTTTTTAAATACAGAAATTTTAGTTTAACCATGACAGCTAAAATTTGGAAACGTCCCCATTGTTGAAGGTTTTTTTAGCTGTGCTTATTCTAGGTTTGGTAAAGTTTTTAAGTCTAATTTAAGTGAATGTTACTATGGCGGATGTAGTACATTGGTAGTACGCTCGGCTGTGGACTTTTTTCCGCAAGGAAAAATTGCAGGCAAAACCCGGGAGAAGAGAGTTCGATTCTCTCCTTCCGCCCTCAAAAGGAGGAAAAATGGCAAGTGAAGAATTAGTAAAAGGTTTTTCTGATTATACTGGAGAAGAAGCCTTAAGACGAGAAACCATAAAAGAAATTTTAGTTAAATGGTTTAAGAGATATGGATTTGAGCCAGTTGAAACCCCTGTAATTGAGTATGAGGAATTTGTAAAGAAGGATAATGAAGAAGATGAGGCAGTGAGTGATATTTTTAAATTACAAGATAAAGGTAAAAGGAAGTTAGCTTTAAGATATGAGTTTACATTTCAGTTAAAAAGATTAGCTAAAAATAAGAAGCTACCTTATAAAAGATATCAAAAAATAGAGTAAGGCAAATTACTCAGGCAGATGTTGATATAATCGGAAGTACAGTTAAAGAAGAAGCAGAGATTTTAGCTTTGACTTCAAAAATCTTAAAAGAATTAGGGGTTAAAGCAGAAACTAATGTTAATAATAGAGAATTACTAAATGAAATTTTAGATAAAGAACAAGTTAAGAATAAAGAGCAAGTTATAAGAGAAATAGACAAGCTTGATAAATTGCCAGAAAAGCAAGTTAGGGCAAATCTGAGAAAATATGGGGCTGAAAAAGTTTTAACTATTTTTAAGAAACCCGAATTTTATTTTAAGAGGTATAGAGCTTATTCTAAAATTATAGCTTTGAAAGAGTATTGTAAATTATATGGAATTAAGATAAATTTTCAACCAAGTTTAGCAAGAGGATTGAGTTATTATAATGGCTCTGTATTTGAAATTAAAACTAAAGGCATGAAAGAAACTATTTGTGGTGGTGGAAGTTTTCTTGTTTCTGGAATTCAAGCAACAGGAATAAGTTTTGGTGTTGAAAGACTAAGCAAATTAGCTAAAATTAAAGTAAAGGAAAAAAGAGTTTTAGTTTTAAGTATAGGACAAGATAAAGAAGCTGTAAGGTTAGCTGAGAAATTAAGGAAAGAAGAAGTTAATTGTGAGATTATGTATGGCAAGCCTTCAAAAGCCTTGGAGTATACAAATTCTAAAGGTATAGAAAAAGTGATTTTCATAGGTAAGGAAGAGATAAAAAAATGTAAGATAAAGTTAAGGAATATGAAAACCGGTTCTGAGTCTTTTATTTCAGAAAGAGAGCTGATTAAGAAAATGAGTTAGATTATTTTTTCTTATTTAGGTAAACTTCTGTATGAGGATAAGCAAACTTAACTTTCTTTTCTTTCATTATAGCTTTAAAAATTTCTTCTGTGATTTTTGAATTTGTTTCCTGCCTTTTTGATGCTATAGTATAATATCTTACCCTAATATCAACTCCAGAAGGCTGGAAATTGCTTCTTATAAATGGTTTTGCCGGAACATTTTCTACAAACTCTTTTGTAACCTTCTCTGCAGCTTTTTTTGCTATGTTTTTGGCAAGATCTATGTGGCTTGAGTAAGTAATTGTGAATGCAACCTCATCTAATATAAACTCATTCTGGGCAGTATAATTAATCACATTCTGTTCAAATAAAACTGCATTTGGAATTATTACTATTCTTCCTGATGTTTCTTCTCCTCCTACTGTTCCTCCAAACTCACTTAAATAGATATGAGTTATTGTTATATTTACAACATCTCCCCTGACATTTCCGATAATAATTCTGTCTCCAATTTCAAAAGGTTTTGTAACTATAACCATTAACCAGGCAGCAATTCCTGTGATAGGTCTTTGCAATGCCCATCCTAATGCAGCTGTTAATAATCCGGCTGCAATTCCGATACTTGTAAGTCCTCCTGTTAGTGAAAGCACAAGGAAAAGAATAGCAAGAAATACAAATAAATAACTAATCAGACTTGTAAAAACTATGACATTATGCTTCATCCTTTTTGTTCTCGCTTTCTTAATTAGAAATCTTTTAACGAATGTGTTTAGAAGAATATAGACAGCTACAATTATAATTAAAGTTATAATAACATCTATTATACTTCTATTGAAAATGCTTTGTATTTCTATTGCCATTTTTCAACATAAGCTCTTTATTTATATAATCAATTAAATTTAAATTTAACTAATATTCCCTTTCATAATCTCACTTGCAATATCAGAAAAGTTAGCGAGAGGATTGTCAAATCCTGTTTTTTTAGCTATTTCTCCTTCCAAAAATTGTTTTTTTAACGCAATTTCTGTTTTTGCTAAATTTAATGTTTGTTGTTTTTTATAATGTTTATAAAGCCAGATATAAATTTCAGAAAAATGTCTTTCCTGTTCAAGAAAAAGTTTTTGTTGATTATCTAAATGTAAACAAGGAAGAAAGCAAGCAATTTTTTCTTCTTTTTTGTTTCCTGTTAATTCAGAATAGGATATTTTAGTCTGCTTTTGTTTGAATTTTGTTAAAAGTTTAGAATATATTTTTCTTATCCTGTCTTTTATACTTATTTTTGTTTTTGGCAAGACTATTTCAGCTTCTTTTTCTATCTGCTTTCTGTTTACTTCTCTTCTTATTCTTCTTTGTTCTGTAGAAATCGCCTTATTTAAAGCTGACAATAGATCTTGTAATGTTACTTTTTTATATCTTAAGAGAGGAGTTTTTGGATATAGGGAAGGAAGTTCTTGTTTATCTATCTCTACTTCTTCTACTTGTTTTTCTTGTTCTTTTTTTCCAAATAATATTTCATCTATGCTTCTTATATGCTTATTTAACAAAATTTCTGATTTTAATCTTAGTAATAAAGAAGCTGCTAGTAAGACTTTACTAGAAACAAAGAAATCTGCTTCTTCTAACTGCTTTATTTTTTTAAGATATTTGTTAGTTAATAAAACAAGGTCAATATCCCAAGGGTCAAGTTGTTCTGTATTAATAAGATCATAAATTATAGCTTGCCATCCAACCTCCTTGCTTGTTAAAAGGTTGTAAAGTTGCTCATTATTTATTCTTTCCCCTACCTCTTTTATCTTCTCCATAATATATTTCTTATTAAAATAAAACTTATAAACTTTAGCCTTTTTTATATAATGGCTAAGGGTATTATTTATTAAGAGGGGTTATCAGACTCATTATTAGCTCAAAACACTCATAAATTGACGTCATTTTTTAATGGTAACATAACCGAAAGATTTATAAATATCCCCTGCTAGCAATAATTATCACCTCTTTTTGCCCAGGAGAGGCGGTTCAGCACCTCTTTATTCTGCTGAACTTGCTTCTCCCAGGGTTTTATGATTATTATTCTTTTTTCTAAGATTTTTCTTCTTTTTTACTTAAAAATTCAGTATAATTCCCATAAACAGCTCTTATTTTGTGTCTTGGTTCTTTTTATCATCTTTTTTTCGTAGAGTTTTGCTAAATGATGTGTAATAGTACAGTGAGCATATTTTGTTAACCTTGATATTTCTTTTGAAGTAAATCGCCCTTTTTTTAATACGTTTAAAATAACCTGGTCTGTTATTTTACTATTTTTAGGATTTTTCTTATCCCTTCTTTTTATAATGAACGCCAAATCTTTCTCTTTGAATGAAAGATTGCACGTTGGAAATTCTTTAGAAAGTTTTTTAATATCTTGATAGAACTTTTTAATATTTTTATTACTTATACTAAATGAATAACTTTTTGCTTTTTTATTAAATTTAATCTCTGAGCATCTATAATTACAATCTATAACTAACTGTCTTATTTGTGATAATATGTCTTTATTTGCGTTATATAACAGAATTGTGTCTCTTATTTGTCCTTCGTCAAGAATAAAAGAGATTATACATGCTAATTTATGTTTTTTATTTTTTCTATTTAGTATACTCTTTGGAATGCTTGAGTCACGGGACTTATAAGATTTGATTGAATAATAATGTGATATTATATCTGTAATGGCTTTAGGAAATTTAATTTGATATTTTCCTTGTGTGAAATAAATTGATTTTTGGAATTTACCAAAACAATTCTCTAGTTTTTTTATAAAATTATCAAAAGAATCTTTGTTTTTTTGAGTGTATGAAGGAGTAAAATTTCCTGCAGCTCCATCTCCAAATAAATGAATAACTATGCTATCTAACTCGGGAGTAACCTTTATTGGTAATGTTGGATTATTTATTACCAATCCTTTTCCCCAAGCCCTGTAAGAAATAACTTCTTTATTTAAGTTCCTCATTTGCTCCATATTTAATTTTGCTAATTTGAAAACTAACCATAAAGGCATGAATTTTTGATGTACTTTGTTGGTTCTTTTGTCTAGCTTTCTCCCTTTGATCCAATACTTAATATCACCCCCATTAAATTTAGTCTTAGATGTTTTGTTTATCCAGAGAGCTAGTTCAAAATAATTTTTACAATTTAATTTTTGCATTGATTTTTCAATCAAATTTCTTCTGAAATTTCTGTTTAGTAAAATATATATTTTCTCTTTTGGAAAATTTGATACATCAATATAATTCATAATTAATTAAAGAATTCAAAATTTATAAACTTTATTATAATACATTTACCACAACTATTCTTTGGCTTTTTTAATTTCTCGCTTTTCAAAAGAAGTGTAGTGACATTTGCCACAATACAACCTGTTTTTTCCTTCCATTAAAAATATTCCAGGACCGCATCTAGGACAGAATTTTTCCCTAGTCAGCCTATCTCCTTCTACTTTGTATTTCGCATATCTTTTACTTGTAGGTTTATTTTTGTGGGGCTTTTTTCCTTGTCTTTTCTCTTTTTTCTTATCTTTTTCTTCTTCTGGCATTTTTACTTACTTTCCTCCTCTTTAATTTCTTTTTCTTCAGTCGTTTTTTCAACTGGATTTTCAGCTTTTTTTTCAGTTTCTTGTTTAGGCGATTCTGTTTCTGATGGTTGTTCTGTTTGCTCTGCTTTTTCTGATTTTGGAAAAATTTCTTCTAATTTTTTTGCTCCTGATTTAATAACTTTCATACTAATTTGTATTGTATCTCTTGATATTGTATTTCCCCTTACTGTTTTTCTCAATCTTATGCCTTTAATCATTTTTCGTTTCTTTTTCCCCTCTCTTCTAGGTATATTCTTTAAACCCCAACCTTTAGTTAAAAGAACTTTTTCCTGCTTTGTCTGAAGTTCCCGTAATTTCAAGTTCGTAGCCTTCTAACTCCTGCTTTAACTCTTTTCCTTCAATTTTATCCCCTATTTTCCTACCAACTAAAACTTCGGTATCTAGGTCTAACTTAAATGTTCTTCCTTTTTCGCTTATGTCAATTTTGAAAGGCATTTTATAAACTTATTATGAAGAGGATGATTAATGCAAGAATCATCTCAATTAATCCTATTTTCACCACTTCTTGCTTGTTTTTAAATATTTTCTTTATCTCCTTTATTAAATATTTTGGAGATGTTGCTATTATTAAACCTTCTATTAACATCAATATGCCTATTGTAGATAGTATTATTTCTAATCTGTTCATGATTAAAGATTGAGAAATTTATTTTTAAACCTAACTATATCCCCCATGTTACTTTTTCTTTCAAGGCTCGCTTATAAACTTCAACTCCTCTCTCTCCTAGCTTTTTTAACAGCTTTTTTGAATTTCTATCGAAGTGGATTCCCCCCAACAGCAAGCTGTTCTAAAGAACTTAAATTACCTATACTTTCTGGTAAGCTAGTTAATTGATTCCCCCCAACATAAAGACCTCGTAATGAGCTCAAATTACCTATACTCTCTGGTAAGTTAGTTAATTGATTCCCCCCAACAGCAAGCTGTTCTAAAGAACTTAAATTACCTATACTTTCTGGCAAGCTAGTTAATTGATTCCCCCCAACATAAAGACCTCGTAATGAGCTCAAATTACCTATACTCTCTGGCAAGCTAGTTAATTGATTCCCCTCAACATAAAGATCTTGTAATGAGCTCAAATTACCTATACTCTCTGGCAAGCTAGTTAATTGATTCCCCCCAACAGCAAGCTGTTCTAAAGAACTTAAATTACCTATACTCTCTGGCAAGCTAGTTAATTGATTCCCCCAAACATAAAGCCGTTCCAAAGAGCTCAAATTACCTATACTCTCTGGCAAGCTAGTTAATTGATTCCCCCAAACATAAAGCCGTTCCAAAGAGCTCAAATTACCTATACTCTCTGGTAAGTTAGTTAATTGATTCCCCTCAACAGCAAGCTGTTCTAAAGAGCTTAAATTACCTATATCTTGGGAAAGTGTTTTTAGTTCTAGTCTTGCGAGATCAAGTCCAGTAACATGGCCTTCTTTTACCTTAATTCTGT
>JAFCEE010000002.1 GCA_017609285.1 Candidatus Pacearchaeota archaeon
GGGTAATAAGTTTAATAATAAATGCTAGGCCTGAAATCCAAGTAAATGTAGAAGATAGCTTATTAATAAAAGGCAGAAATGCTGATTTGAAAATAAAAGTAATTAATTCTGGTTTAGGAAATGCAAAATTATTGAGTATTGAAGTTAAACCTGTTGTTGGGCTTAAAATTACAGACAATGAAAGAAAATATGTCGGAGACATAGATAGTGACGATTTTGATACAGCTGATTTTAAAGTTAAAGTAAGTGAAAAAGCTCCTTCGATTATAAATCTGCCTGTAGAAATTTCATATAGAGATTCAAGGAATAATGAAATTACAGAAATAAAAAATGTAGTACTGAATATTTATACAGAAAAACAAGCTATTTCTTTAGGCTTGATAAAAAAAAGTAATGTCCTGAATATAATTATAGGAATTGTAATTTTCTTGACTCTTTATTTTATCTATAGGAAAATAAAAAAGGCAAGAAAAAGAAAGGAAAAGGAAGGTTAAGAAGATGAAAGACTATTTCTTTCTTGCATTTAATAATCTTAGAAGAAGAAAGTTGAGAAGCTGGTTAACTATAGTTGGAATATTTATTGGTATAGCGTCAATTGTTGCTTTTATTAGTTTAGGGCAGGGTTTAGAGAATTATATTAACGAGCAGTTCGAGCAAATGGGAACTAATATTATAATAATAATGGGTAAAGCAGGCTCAGTAATAAGTCCTATGGCTTCTTCTTTAAGTGAAAAACCTTTAACTGAAAAAGATGTTGAGTTAATTGAAAAAATTAATGGAGTAAAAATTGCTTCTCCTTTGATTATGAAGCCTGTTGATATTGGCTATGGAAAAGAAATTAAAAGTTTATTTTTGTATAGTTTTGAGCCAAGAGATATAGAAGATTTATTCGGAAATTTAGAAAGCTTTAAGATAGGTAAAGGAAGGCAGTTAAAAGAAGGAGATAAGTATAAAGCAGTTATAGGTTCTAGATTTAATGAAATTTTTGATAAAAAAATTGAGTTAGGGAGTAAGATTGAAATTTATGGAAAGAAGTTTGAGATTGTTGGTATCTTAAAGACAATTGGAAACCCTCAAGATGATATGTCTATTTATATCCCAAATGAAGTTATGAGGGAGTTGATAAATGAACCAGATAAGGTTTCTATGATTTATGTGCAGACTAAAGAAGGATTAGCTAAAGAAGTAAGTGAAGAAATTAAGAAAAAGATGAGAAAAGAGAGGCATGAAAAAGAAGGGGAGGAAAGTTTTTCTGTATCTACCACAGAACAGCTTATTGAAACAATGGGAGATATTTTGAGTGTTGTTCAGGCTGTTGTTGTAGGTATAGCTTCAATTTCTTTACTTGTTGGTGGAATAGGGATTATGAATACTATGTACACTTCTGTTTTAGAAAGAACAAAAGAGATTGGAACTATGAAAGCTATTGGCGCGAGAAACTCTGACATTTTGTTAATTTTTTTGATAGAATCTGGCTTAATTGGTTTAACTGGAGGATTAATTGGTTCGGGAATAGGAATGGGAATTAGCAAGTTAGTTGAATATGTTATAGTAAATTTTTATTCTCTCACTTTATTAAAAATAACTTTTAATCCCCTTACTATATTTTTTGTATTGGCATTTAGCTTTTTTATTGGCTGTGTCTCTGGAGTTTTGCCTGCATTACAAGCTGCTAAACTTAAACCAGCTGATGCTTTAAGATATGAATAAAGGTAAATTTAAATATCTTACTAAATAAATTTTAGAGGTGAAAATGATAAAAAATCAAATAAAAACTTTTGTTTTTTTTGCATTGCTTACTTTCTTGTTATTGTGGATAGGGAGTTTTTGGGGAAAAGAAGGTTTAATAATAGCTCTGGTTTTTGTTTTTATTATAAATTTTGGAAGCTATTGGTATTCTGATAAAATTGTTCTGTCTATGTACAGGGCAAAAAAAATTTCAAAAAAAGATATGCCTAGAATTCATGAGATAGTTGAAGGAGTTTCTGAAAAAGCTAAAATACCCAAACCTGAAATTTATATCATACCTACAAAAAATGCCAATGCATTTGCAACAGGAAGGGCGCCAAAACATTCAGCTATTGCTTTTACAAAAGGAATCTTAAATTTGTTGGATGAAAATGAATTGAAAGGTGTAGTTTCGCATGAAATTAGCCATATTAAAAATAGAGATACTCTAATACAAACTGTTGTCGCTACTGTTGTTGGGGCTATATCTTATATCGCAGTATTTGCAAGATGGGGTTTGTTGTTTAATGATAAAGATGATAACATCTTGGAAATACTTGTTTTTCTTATTCTAGCTCCAATCATAGCCACAATACTTCAATTATCAATTTCTCGTTCAAGAGAGTTTTTGGCAGATGAATCTGGAGCAAAAATATTAGGCAATGGTGACTCACTGGCAAGTGCTTTAGAAAAATTAGAATTAAAAAATAAAAGCCATCCCTTAGAATTTGGAAATAAGGCAACTTCTTGCTTATTCATTTCTAATCCTTTTAATAAAGGACTTTTAAATCTTTTTAGTACACATCCTCCAATTGAAGAAAGAATAAAAAGATTGAGGAATTTTAAATGATAGAATTATATTTAATAAGTGTAGTTGTGGGTTTTGTTATTGGATTTTCAACTAATTGGCTTGCTATCTTAGCTTTATTTAGACCAAGGAAGAGAGTTTTAGGTTTTCAAGGTTTATTGCCTAGATATAAAAAAGAGTTGGCTGAGAAAATTGGAAAAAATGTGCATATTATTATGCCAGAATCTTTTAAAAAAAGTTTTAAAATCCCTTTTGTTGGGAAAAAGATTCAAGAATTTTTCAAAAACTCTGTTTCTGAAGAAATTGTAAAGATGGATGATAAAGAGCTAGAAAAAATTGTTAGAAATGTTGCTGGAAAAGAATTGAAATTTATTGAGATTTTGGGCGGATTAATTGGGGCAGGAATGGGTTTAATTCAGGCTTTTATGGTTTCTTTGCTTATTTAGGGGAAAATTTAAAAACCCTCCTAAACTAAAAAGTTCGGAAAATGAGAAAATGCATATATTGCGGAGAGGAAATTTCTCACGATAGTGTAATAGATTTTTGTGAGAAATGTGGAAGAGAAGTTTTTGGAGAAAAAATGTTAAATGCTATAATTGAAAATATGTCTAGAGCAAGGGAAAAAGGCAACTTATATCAAGGACTTGTAGGTCAAGGTTCAGAAGAAGAATTGAATAAAAATACAGAGTCTGATTCTAATAACTTTTCAATTTAACTATAAACACTAATTTTAAAAACAAAAATTGTTTATATTAAGGATGGTTAATAATAAATATCATGGAAAAATTTTACTTCAGGGATTCGATAAAGAAGAGATAGAAAGAATTAAAAAGATTATAAACAAATATGACAAAAGGTTAGGAAGAGTAGATTATAGGGAATTAAGGATTACATTACAAAGACATAAGAAAGGTACAGAAGGGAAAAGTTACTTAAATGAGATTAAGGGTTTATTGAAATTAAATAAAGAGTTGATTCATGCAGAGATAACAAGCCACGAGTTTTATCCTGCCATAACAAAAGTTATGGAGAAGTTGGCGAAGGAAGCAAAGCATTCATGTTTTGAAAAGAAAGTAAGAAGAAAAGAAAAATGAAAAGAAAAAAAATAAGAGAAAAAGGAAAATTAAGACTAAGCAGAATATTTCAAAAGTTAGAGAAAGGAGATAAAGTAGCTGTGGTTAGAGAAATTTCTGTAAAAGCAGGATTTCCAGAGAGATTACAAGGAAGGTCTGGAGTGATTGAAGGCAGAAGAGGAAAGGCTTATATAATAAAAATTATTGAAGGTAAACAAGAAAAAAAATTCATAATTGAACCAATACATTTAAAAAAATTAAAAGAATAGGGTTATGATGATAATTGAAATGAAACCATTAAGTTTAGCAGAGACAAAAGAGATAGTTGAAACTTTAGAAACAGAAGAAGAAAAAGAAATTAAGGGTTTTTTGAAAAAGTTTATTAAATTAGATACAGAAAAAGCAAAACAATTAAGGAAAGAATTGGAAGGTTTAGAGATTATGAGGATGAAAGATGAGCATATTGTTAAAATAATTGATTTACTGCCAGAAGATGTCTCAGATACTAATAAGATTTTTACTGAAGTAAGTTTAGAGGAAAATGAAATCAATAAAATACTTGAAGTTGTTAAAAAATATAGGTAAAGAAAATGGAAAAAGAAGAGTATGCAATAATACTAGATTACCTGCCTTATGGCTATCCTTTAGAGAAAAAAATGATTCCTATAGCCCAGGCTATAGGCACAAAAAATTTAATATTATTGCAATTAGTCCCTAGAAGAGGGATTTCTTTAAAACCTAAGGAAAAAGTTTATATTGGTGAAGGGAAAAGAGACAAGATATACTATATATTGGGAAGATTGCCAAAAGAAAAATTAACAGAAAATGCTAAATTGCAGATAGAGGATTTTGTTAAGAAACTTGTAGAAGAAAGAGAAAAGGAGTTTGTTGATTTTTTCAATAATGCTGAGGCAATAAATACGAGGGTGCATCAACTTGAACTCTTGCCTGGTTTCGGAAAGAAGCATACAACTGAAATTTTAAAAGAAAGGGAAAAAGAGAAATTTAAATCATTTGAGGACATAAAAAAAAGAATTCCAAGTTTACCAGACCCGAAAAAATCAGTAGAAAGAAGGGTCTTGAATGAATTGACTGAAACGCAAAGACATAATTTATTTGTTAAATAAAATGATAAAAGAAAGAAAAGAAGAAAAGAAAGAACAAGGAAAAAGAGAAGGGGAAACCTTAATTAGAATTCTCTCTACAGATATTCCTAGTGGGAAGAGTGTTTATGCTGGATTAACTAGAATCAAAGGAGTCTCATGGAGTTTTTCAAATGCAGTTTGTAATGTTTTAGGTATAAATAAAGATAAGAAAATTAGTGATTTAACAGAAAAAGAAAGAGAAAAAATTTCTGATTTTATTAAAAATCCGAAACTGCCTGTCTTTACTTTAAATAGAAGAAAAGATTTTGCTTCTGGTGAGGATAGACATTTAATAGGTTCTGACTTGGAATTGCGAAAAGAATTTGATATAAAAAGATTGAAAAAAATTAGAAGTTATAGAGGGTTAAGACATGTCTTAGGCTTGCCTGTAAGAGGGCAGAGAACAAAAGCTCATTTTAGAAAACATAGGGCAGTTGGTGTTGTAGGTAAAGGAAAAGCAGGAAGGAAATAAAATGATAAAAAAGAAGAAAAAATACAATAGACCAAGAAGGTTATATGATAAGAAAAGGATCGAAGAGGAGAATGAATTAATTAAAAAATATGGTTTAAAAAACAAGAGAGAGATTTGGAAAGCAGAAGCAGAAATAGAGAGAATAAGGAATCAGGCAAAAAAATTAATTACGGCATCAAGGGAGGAGCAAGAAAAATTATTTAAAAAATTAGAAAAAATTGGTTTGAAAGAAGAAAAAATAGCTGATGTGCTTGGTCTGGGGGTAGAAGACTGGTTAAAAAGGAGATTGCAAAGTATATTGATTTTGAAAAAATTGGCTAAACCAAGAGAGTCACGACAATTGATAGTGCATAAACATGTTTCAGTAAATGGTAAAATTATTAATATTCCGAGCTATATTGTTAAAACTGATGAAGAAGATAAAATTGTCATTACACTAAAACGAAGGAAAAAAGAGGGAGGAAAAGAAACAAAAAAGGAGGGAGGTGAAAAGAGAGATGAAGAGGAAAAGGAGGAAGTAAAGAAAACCGATGGAAAGGAGTAAAATGGTTGAGAAGAAAGGAAGAGAAGGCATAGCTCATATATTTACATCTTTTAATAACACAATTGTACATATAACTGACTTATCTGGAAAAACAATAGCAAGAATAAGTGGAGGAATGGTTACAAAACACAATAGACTTAAAGCTAATCCAACTGTAGCTATGTTTGTTGCTAAGAGAGCTGCAGAAATAGCAAAAGATGCTGGAATAACTTCTTTATATGTAAGAATTAGAGCAAAAACAGGCTCTACATCTCCCGGACCTGGAGCACATGCAGCAATAAAAAGTCTTGGAAAAGAAGGTTTTAAAATAATAAGCATAGTTGATGTTACTAGAATACCAAGAGGAGGCCCTAAACCAAAGGGGGGTAAAAGGGGTAGGAGAGTATAATTTTTAAATTATAAATATTTTAGAATAAAATGAAAATTTTGGAAAAAGGCGAGGAGAAGATAAGTTTTGTTACAGAAATAGAGGATAGTTTAGCTAATGCTATTCGTAGAAGTTCATTAGAAATTCCTATTTTAGCTATAGATGAAGTTGAATTCCATAAAAATGATTCTGTGTTGTATGATGAGGTTTTAGCTTTAAGGCTTGGTTTATTGCCTTTAAAGACACCAAAAACAATGACTTTGCAAGAAAAATGTTCTTGTAAAGGTAAAGGTTGTAGTAAATGTTCTGTTCAGTTGAAGTTACAAGCTAAAGGACCTTGTATGGTATATGGGAAAGATTTGAAAGGTAAAGTAGAGGTTGTATATCCTGATATGCCTATTGTTAGTCTTGGAGAAGGTCAGGAATTAGAATTAATTGCTAAAGCAAGACTTGGCAAAGGTAAGGAACATACAAAATTTTCTCCTGGTTTAATATATTATAGAAATGTTCCTGAAATAGAAATAAGTAAAGAATGTAATTTATGCCAGAAATGTGTTGAGGCATGTCCTCAAAAAATTTTGAAAAGAAATAAAGATAAAATAGAGTTAACAGATAGGTATAAATGCGATTTGTGTGAGGCTTGTGTTGAGATTTGTAAGAAAGAAGGTAAAGATGCTATAAAAATTAAGCCAGGAAAAGAAATAATTTTCTTTATTGAATCTTTTGGTATGATTCCAGCTAAGGAGATATTAGTCGAATCTGTAAAATC
The DNA here is from genome assembly GCA_017609285.1 of Candidatus Pacearchaeota archaeon. Lineage (GTDB taxonomy): Archaea > Nanobdellota > Nanobdellia > Pacearchaeales > GW2011-AR1 > JAFCEE01. The sequence continues at coordinate 6,907 of JAFCEE010000002.1, forward strand.
TTTGAAAGAAAATTTAAAGGAAATAAAAACTAAATTGAAGTAAAGTTTTAAAAGTCCTAAGCATTCCCGGATTATAGGCGGGAATGCCGGAGTGGACAAACGGGCGTGGCTAAGGTTAATCAAAATTAGAAACCACGTGGCTTAGTGCCTGCGAAGGTTCGAATCCTTCTTCCCGCATTCTGCATAAGATTTAAAAATGCGTAAAATTTAAGATTTTAACCTGCGAGTGAAAGCGTTACAGAAAATTTTAATTTTCTGTCTCTCAAACTCTAATGGGTGAGAGATAGCAGGAAAACGCTTGTTCTCGCAAATTCAAATGAAAAGCAAAACATTGATAGAAAAACAAATGAAAAGGAAGTTAAATCCTGAAATAGTTGAAACTATAATTAAAGCGAAAAAGAATTCTGCTTGGTTAGAAGTTGCAGACATACTTTCTAGGCCCAGAAAGAAAAGTATTTCTATTAATCTCGATAAAATAGAAAGGGAAAGTAAGGAAGGAGATACTATGGTGGTTCCAGGAAAAGTTCTCGGAGTTGGAGATATAAGTAAAAAAATAAGGATTGTAGCTTTATCTTTTTCTGAAGAAGCGAGAAAAAAATTAAAGGAAAAAAATTGTGAAGTTGTAAGCATATTGGAGGAAATTAAAATAAATCCCAAAGCTCAGGGAATTAGAATATTAAAATGAAAAAGCAAATAATAATAAATGGTGAGAATGCTGTTTTAGGCAGGCTGGCTAGTTTTGTAGCTAAGAAAGTTTTGAATGGAAAGGAAGTTGTAATTGTTAATTCAGATAAAATAATTGTTGTTGGCAGAGGGAAAAATATTTTAGATAGGTATAGAAAAAAAAGGGCAAGAGGTGGGAGTAGTCAAAAAGGACCTTATTTTCCTTCTCTTCCTGATAAAATATTAAAAAGAACAATAAGAAATATGCTGCCTTATAAACAAGGAAGAGGAAAAGAGGCATTAAGAAGAGTTAGGTGTCATGTTGGAATACCAGAAAAATTTAAAGATAGAGAAATGATAAAATCTTCAGGAAAAAGAAAAGGTATAACTCTTAATAAAATATCAAAAATGTTGAGGGGAGAAAAATGAAAAAAGATGAAAAAATAGTGGCAAGCGGGAAAAGGAAAAGAAGTGTTGCTAGAGCTGTGGCTGTCAAAGGCAATGGGAAAGTAACAATTAATAAAAAGCCATATTATCTGCTTCCTAAATTGAGAAGATTTGTAATAGAAGAACCTTTAAGAATAGCTAAGGAAATTTTGGGAAAAATAGATTATGATATTTCTGTTTCAGTTAAAGGTGGGGGTATAGAATCAGGAATAGAGGCTGCGAGATTATCAATAGCTAGAGCATTAGTTCTTGCTTCTAAATCTGATAAACTAAAGAAAGCTTTTCTTGCTTATGATAGGAATTTGTTGGTAGCTGATACTAGAAGAAAAGAAACTTATAAGCCTGGCGATAGTAAAGCTAGAAAGAAAAGACAGAAAAGTTATAGGTAAGTGGGGCAAAAACTTGAATTTAATTATAAAATTCTTTTAATCTCATTTTATCCCTAAACTCTCTAATTTGTTTTGTACTTTATTAAAAAGTTCGGGTGTTATTATTGGCTTATGTTTTCCTTGACAAATTTGGCCGGCAAATTTAACTTTGCCTATATAAGTAAAGTTTCTTAGTATTTTTTTAATTCCGTTTACTGAAAAACCATATTTTTTTGCTAAGGAATTTAAACTTAAATTTTTCTCGAGGAAAGTTGTAAAGATTTCATGTACAATTAAACTTTTTTCAGTATCTATGATTAATTCTTTATTTTCTAATTTATAGCCAAAAGGTGCCCTACTTACTATACTTCCTGCCCTCGCCTTTTTTTCCATACCAGAAATGTTTTTGTTCTCTTTAGAAAATTTTCTAAATGTTTCAAGAACTTGCCAGTTTATTTTTTCTTGTAAATATTCTTGTAAGTCTGTAGGATTAGAAGGAGCAAATTTACTACATACTAAACACAAATATTTTCCTTTTTCTATTTCTTTTAAATCTTTAGATTCATAACCGCATTTTTCACATTTTTTATTCATTTTTTTCTGTTCTTTGATCCATAAGAGTGTCTAAAGGACTTTTTATTTTTTTCAGTTCTTCTCTTGAGATGTGAGTATAGATTTGGGTCGTAGAAAGATTTGAATGTCCAAGAAGTTCTTGAATTTTTCTTATATCTATCCCATCCTCAAGAAGGTGTGTTGCAAAACTATGCCTTAAAGTATGACAATGCACATCTTTGTTTATTCCAGCTTTTTTTGCTGCCCTCTTAACTATTTTCTGTATGTTTCTTGCAGTTAATTTACCTTTTGATCCGGTAAATAAGTATTCTTGCTTTTTTTCTTTTTGTTTTTTAATCTGTTTTTTTAAATCTGAAAAAATAAAGGAGGGGATATTAAAAATTCTATCTTTTCTACCTTTAGCTTGTTTTATTTGTCCTATTTTTTCTCCAAAATTTAGATTGTTAATTTTTAAATTTATTAATTCAGAAACACGTAAACCAGCAGCATATAAAAGAGAAATCATTAATTTGCTTTTTTTATTATTGCAAGAAGAAATTAATTTTCTAACCTCATCTTTTGTCAATACTTCTGGCAGTTTTTTTTCTCTTTTCGGCCTTTTAATTCCTGCTGTTATATCTCTTCTTAAGATAGACGAGTAAGCATATTTTATTGCAGATAAAAACAAGATTATTGTTGAGCTTGACTTGTCTGATAAGTTTTCAGCTATATATTCCTTTACATTTTGCTCATTTATTTGTTCTGGCTGTTTTTTACAAAACTCAATTAAATCAGAGTTGGCTTTAATATAATTTTTTATTGTGTGTTCTGAATTTTTAGAAATTTTTAATTCTATTTTTAATTTTTTTAAAAACTCCTCTTTTTTCATATAAAAGGTTATGCGAACTTGTTTATAAATTTTGTTGAGGGATTTAGTTAGGTTTTTAAACTCTTTTTTAATGATTTAAACGGAGGAATGTAAATGAAAGTATCAGAACTAAAATCAGGACAAAGTAACGTAGAGGTTGAAGGAGAGATAAAAGAGATTGGAGATATAAGAGAGTTTAACAGTTATGGAAGACAGCTTAGAGTTGCAACAGCTAAAATCCAAGATGATTCTGGAAGCATTGATTTAAGTTTATGGAACGAAGATATTGATAAAGTGAAAGTAGGAGACAAGGTAAAGATAACTAATGGTTATGTAAAAGACTTTCAAGGAGCATTACAATTAACAGCTGGAAAGTTTGGAAAGATTGAAGTAATTAGAGAATCTGACGAAGAGAAAGCAGAAAAAGCTGAAGAAGTTGAAAAGTCTGGAAAAGAAGTTGTGGAAGAATAAGAGAAGAAATTTTTCTAAATTATTTTTATTTTTTTCTTAGAAATTCTTTTTTTAAAGATAAATTTTTAAATTTAAAATTCTAAATAAAATTACAATGAAAAATAATAAGAAAGAGGTGATTTTGGAATTTGACTTGCCTGATTTTAGTAAGAGAGATATAAGAATTAGGTTGGGAAAAAATTCTGCTTCAATAAAAGCAGAAAAGAGGCAGGAAAAGAAAGTGCAGAGAAAAGATTTTTTTCATGCAGAAAAGAGCTATAAGAGTTTTAGTTATTATACAACCTTACCCAGAATAAATCCTGAGAAAGCAAAAACAGAATTTAAAAAAGGCAAGTTGAAAATTAAAGCTCCAAAAAGTTAATTTTATAATTTTCTTTTTTTGTTTTTTCTTATATGAAAGAATAAAGAATAGATTTTAATAAAATAGTATGTAGGATATTATAGAGATAATAAAAAAGGAAGTTCTTCTATCCCAGTATGCAGAAACAAGATTATGGTAAATATGGCAAAATGATAATTAGAGTTAATTGATAACGATTAGAAAGGTTTAAAAGCTGTCTTTATTAGTAGATAGATGGTTGAAGGAACAGTAAAGTTTTTCAACAGAATGAGGAACTATGGCTTCATCAACGGAGATGACGGGACAAGTTATTTTGTCCATGGAACAGGGTTGAAAGAAGGAGTTGAGATTGATGAAGGAGATAGGGTTTCTTTTAAAGCTGTCAAAGGGGATAAAGGTCCTAAGGCAGAAGATGTTGAAAAGCTTAAAGAAAAGAAAGAATAAACAGCAAGTAAACTAATTCTTAGTTTAGTTTTTGTGTTGTCTTTTGTATTTGGGAATTTGGGATTGTTATCTTTAAATTTTTTTAACATAAACCTTATAAAGGAAATTTAGGATTTTATTGAATGAAAACTTATAAACTTTCGCCATCAGCATTAACTTTATTTGAAGAATGTCCAAGATGTTTTTGGCTTCATTATAATCAAGGGGTAAGAAGGCCTTCTGGGCCTTTTCCTTCTCTTCCAAGTGGAATGGACAGAATATTAAAACAACATTTTGATAAGTTTATGAAAAGAGGGGAGTTACCTCCTGAATTGCAGGAAAATAAAGAATGTGAAGGAATGAAACTTTTTGATGATGTAGAGTTATTAGAAATATGGAGAAATAATAGGAAGGGTATAGTATTTGAAGATTCAAAGGGAAATGTTCTGCACGGGGCGGTAGATAATGTTCTTGTTAAAGGTAAAAAATTAATTGTCTTAGATTATAAGACAAGAGGTTTCCCTCTTAAAGAAGATACAGCTGAACATTATCAGAAACAGTTAGATATTTATTGTTTCTTGTTGAGAAAAAATGGTTATGAGGTAGAGGATTTTGGTTTCTTGCTTTTTTATGTTCCAAAAGAAGTCTTGGAAACTGGAGAAGTGATATTTGATACTGAGCTGGTAAAGATGAAAGTTGATGAGAAAAGAGCTGAAAAGCTGTGGAAAAAGGCGTTGAAGTTGTTGAATAGTAAGTGTCCTGAAAAAGATGAAGAGTGTGTATGGTGCAAGTTAGTTGAGGCTGAGGTTAGGGGGAGTTGAAAATGAAATTGGTTATCAAATTTTTAATTTTATTTGTGATTGTGGCATTTTCAGACTTAATTATATTTACTTATCTTCATGAACTTGCACATAAAAGAGCTCTTAAAAAAGCTGGAATTAAAGGGAATATAGCATGGAATGTTAAGGAGAATATAAAACACCTTGGAGCAAGCCCTGTAGCAATTTGTTCTTTCGATAAGAAAAAACTGGAAAAAATAGGATATGAAAGAAAGAAAAATATATTTTTATCAGGAATTAAGATGGATTTAATAATTCTATTAATATTGTCTATTTTATCTATTATTTTTGGAATTTTCTTTATTCTAGGTAAGATGATTATATGGTATATCTTATTAGTTTGTAATACTTTAATTTTAATAAGAGTTTGGCATGTGATAAATAACATATTTAAGAAGGATTCAGATTTAGACCAGTTTTTACATGTGGTGTAAGTTGATTGAAGCTGAAGTCAATAAAGGATAAAAAGAATTAATTAATCTCTAATCACATCAAAAACTCTCAAATCAGGGGACAAGAGAAAGACCTGGTCTGATTCTGATCTTAAAGCGCGATAAATCCTTTGCAAAAATTCTCTTCTTGCTTTATCTATATAAAAGGAAGTGTAATGCTGTGGTCTTGTTTTTTTCAAAAGTCTCCAAAAAAGTGAGTTTACATTTGAATAAGGGTATTTTGTTAGGACTATACTGTTGCAGGTTTTTCCTGGAAAGTCTACACCTCGATTACATTTTGTGGAATATAAAATTTTTATTTTTCCCTGCTTGAATCTCTTTACGAATTTACATGAACTAAAGTTGGTTTTTCAGCTTGCTTAATAGATTTTTCTAATGCTTCTAAATATTGTTTTCTTGTCACTTTTCCTGTTTGAAAGTTCTCGTATTTACAATTAATCTCTAAGCCTGTCCTTAAAGGGATTATTTTTCCAGGCATTTTAGTTTCTGCTTCAATAATTTTAAAATTCTGTAAGCCAAAAATCTCTTTCAAAACTTTTTCTGAATGTATGGTTCCAGACATCATAACAAAAATTTTATTTTTATTAAGTATTTCATCAAACCTTTTTTCAAGATTTACTGTTATTATTTTTACAATTAAATTTTTATCCTCTTTATCAAAAGAGACAAAAGTTTCGTCGAAAAAACCTTCAAAAGTTCTGGCAACTTCATTAACATGATAACAATAATTTTCCTCATCATATTCAACTGAATCTAAAAAAGAAGAATTTGTGAAAGCGTCTAAAATCTGGAAAATTGGAGTTTTCTTTAATGGAATTAACTCTTTGTTTAAAGATTCAAATTTTTTATTTTTTAAAATTTCAGAAGTCAGCTTAATTAAATTGTTAATAATTTTTTGGCTTTCTCTGCTTTCAGGATAGAGGCTTCCTAAAGAAAAATTCAGCCTGTTAATATTAATTTTCTTTTGGTTTGAAAAAGAGTCGAGAAATTCATCGCACTCATCAATAATTTCTATATCTGTCTGGGGTTTTCTGTTCATTAAATTTTCAAGTTTATATTTCTGGCTGTTGAAGATTATGACATCTGCATCGATGTATGCCTGATACTGGTCATAATAGCCACACCCTTTTTTTCTTTGGTAAATTGTGTAGTTTATGTTATTAAGAGCTTTGTAAGTTTTTGGAGTTGAATTATCAAGATTTAAATTTGCATCTGAAGGAACTATTGGAGACCAGTAAGGACAAACTGGAGCTATTGACATTCTTCTTACATGACTTATTGTATCAAAATCAGAAAATTTGACTCTTGGATTTTTTCTTAAATACTGTCTGATTTGTTTGATATTTTTTTCTTTAATTTCGATTTTACATGGGAGGTAATTATTATTACATGAATTTTCTTTATTTTTATCTGAGTTCTCTCTTTTATTTTCAAATCTTAAATTTTGAAAATCGCTTAGTTTTGAATTCGTTTCTTTTATCTCTATGTTTAAGTTTTCTTCTTTTAAAAAAGGGCAGGTAAAATTTTGCCTACCTGTTATTATTTTTATTTTTAATTTTTCTCCATTATTTTTTAAAAGATATTTTTTATTTGTGTAGTCATCTTCATATTGTTTTTGTAAAGCTTTAACTGGAACTACAACAGAAGCTCTTCCAATTTCTTTTGATAGGTTTAGAGCTATGGCTGATTTTCCTGTTCCGCATTTTCCTTTAATAAAAATTACTTTATGGCCTTTATTTATTGCTTCTATCACCTCATTTACTACATCTTCTTGAGTTTTACTATTAGAAAAAACTAAAGGTTTTAGGCTCTTTCCATTTTCGTACAAGCTCCATGACATTTTATATGGTTTGATTGTAGACTGAAGTTTATATGGGTTTGTATTTTGGTGAGAGTTAAAATTAAAAGTGTAGGATTTCTAGTTTAGGGTATGGTAGGGAAAAATGGTAATAACTTCTGATTTAATAAAAGTATCAATTTTAGAAATTATTCTTTTAGCTATTTTATTTTTATTTTATAAATATAAAAAGAGGAGTTGGATTAAAAATGCTCTTTTAAATTTCAAATTTGGTATCAGGAAACCTTTATTAACAATAATTCTTCCCATGTTAATTAGTCTATTTATGGTTTTTAGTTATATTTTATTTTTTAAAAGAATTGTTGCCTATAATGTCTATTTACCTATCTTATTTTTTAGTGGGGTAATTTTAGGGCCGATTTTTGAAGAAGTTCTTTTAAGAGGGGTTTTTCTTGGATGTTTTATAAGATTATCAGAAAATTTGAATGCTAATTTGAGTAAAATTATATTTATATCTCTTGGATTTTTATTGCAGTTATTTTTATTTGTATTTGGCCATATGAGGTTTGGTGGGGGAGAGATATTAATTTTAATTTTTAGTGGATTTTTATTTAGCTTATTATTTTTGATTTATAAAAGGAACATAATTCCCTCAATAATTGCTCATTCTACGTATAATTTGTTTGTAATTTTGATTAATATTTGAAACCTAAAATTTTTATATGAGGGTTTGTTTTTGTTAGAGGGGTATGGTGGGGAAAGACTTTTTATTTCAAGGCAGTCTGAATTGTTTATTGAGAAAGAGTTAAAAAGGATAAAAAATGATAAAAGAAATAATCAATTTTGTTAAGAATCCTGAAAATTTACATTTATTAATATTAATACTCCCTCCTTTTACTTTTTATTTAACAAATCAGAAAAAACTATTGCTTATTTTCTCAATTATAGTCTCAACAATCCTTTTTGTTTATAGAATTGATTTAAAAAATAAAGTAGATTTGTTTATTAAGAGTAGGATTAATACTAAGAGAAAAAGAAAAAAACAATTCAGGTCTCTTAAAGAACAAATTAAGAATGTAGATCGCGAATTTTGGTATATTTTTTCATGGAAATTCTTTATGATTGTAAATCTAATCTTTTTAGGTTTGTTAATTTACTCTACCTTTTTGTCGTATAATTATAAATTAGGACTGTTTTTATTGCACCTTGCATCATGGGTGTTCGTTATTTTTTTATATCTAATTATCAATTATAATTTAAATTTACTACATAAAAGAGAGGAAAAATAACCATGCCAAAAGAAAACTATTCCGAATGGACAAGGCAAGAATTGATTAGAGAAATTAAGAAGCTCAAAAAGAGAAAGAGGTACGGAATAGTTTGGGAAGAAAAAATAAAAACCCAATTAATTTTAATGGGATATACTTAAATATATGTGTTTAAGACGATTAAAATGAGAATTCCCAAAAAAGTAAGGAACATAACAAAGTGGTTACCTTTTAGTGACCAAAGAAGAAAGAAACAAATGTGGCATATAAATAAAAGTAATGCTGAAGGATTAATAGAACAGTTTAGAGGTTTCCTGGAGATCTTTATAGAAAAAAATCTAGAAAACAAAAAATGGAGAAGCATTAAGGAAATTTTAAAAAGAGAGATGAGTAAAAAGGGTCTTTGTGCCCCAAGAATAAGTGATAGTAGAATTGGGACCCTTAAATCAGATATATATCAAATGGGGTTTATTAAATACAATAAAGATGGTTCTTTATCGATTACCAAAATTGGAAGGGAGTTTAGGGAAGATCCAAAAGAAGCATTAACCAAACAATTCATAAAACTACAATTTACCAATCCAACAATAATTAATTACTGTAAGGACATATACCTTTTTCCAATAAGAGGTTTAATGAAACTTCTTATCGAATTAGGATATCTAACTAAGGAGGAGTTAGGATATATTGTATTCTTAAAGTATCTCTACGAAGATGATTTTGGGGTTGTTAAAGAAAAGATAAAAAAGTTTAGAGGATTATCTCAAAAAGAAAAAATTATAAACGAATTTAAGAAAACACCTGAAGGACATGTTGCTTTAACCTCTGCTTCCAGTGTAACTTATTTATGTTCTAAACTTAAATTGACAGGTATTTTTGAGTATGAAAAAGGAATCCTAACGATCAAGCCCAATAAACTAAAATTTGTTAAAGATATTTTAGAAAAATATGAGGATGTTTCTCCTTATCCTTATGAGAAAAATGACATTGATCTCTGGTTTGAATATTTTGGTGATCCAAGTCAAGAATACCCTCCAGAATTAAAGACAATTTCGTTTACAAAAAAGACGAGTGAAGAAAAATCTATTTCTATTTATGTTGGTGATATGGAAATTACACATTTCATAATGAATACAAATGAAGTAAAACAGATTCCCTTTTTTAATAATAAGAAATACCAATTTAGAATTTTAGATATAAAATCAAATAAAACGATCCAATTTGAGGTATCTACACAATTAAACAAAGACATTATTATTGACAACAATCTTGAAAAACCAATAAATCTTGATGGGAATTACTTTAAAAATTCAATTCTTGAATTATGCGACAGTAAAGATTTTGATGGAGATCTGAGAAATAAAATAGAATTTTTAAAGAAAAAATATGGTAAAAATTTTAGAATAAATATTCCACAAGTGAGAGGTGCCAGACTCGAAGAATTATTATACAAGCTATTAAAAATTCTTAAGAACAAAGGAATCTTAAAAGAAGTGATCTGGAAAGGTACGATTGACGAATTAGGAATACCACATCCAACTCCGGGAGGTTCTAAAGGAAATCCTGATATTGTATTTATAATGGATAAAACTTTATTTTTGTTAGAATTAACAACTCAAAAGGCAAAAAGTTCCCAAGAAAATACTGAGACATTTAGTATAGTTAGGCATATAAGAAATTTTGAAATTAACAATAAAGAAATTTTTGAAAAATATCATATTGATAATACTCTTTTAATCTTTGCAGCTCCTGTTTTGCATAAAGACATAATAAAAACATTAAAGGGAATCTTTGAAAGAGAAAGAATTAATTATAAATTTTTTAAGATTGAAGATTTATTAGAGGTTCTTATAAATAACCCTCAAAGCTTACTTCTTTAGAACAATTATGTGATCTATGTTTATATCCCCTCCCCTTCCATTCCTAGGTATTCTCAAAAGCCTGTTTTTAATGATATATGAAAAATCAAGCTCAACCTCAAATCCAACGTCTTTTGCTATTTCTTTAATTAGTTCATTGTTTTGTATAAGATACCCTTTTATTTTGTTGTTCCCAATTACTATAACATACCTTTTTCCATCTTTTAATACTCTATATATTTCCTCTAAATTTTTCTTTATATCAAGATAAAAACTTGATAGAATATACGAGTGTTTCTTACTTATCTTCCATATTTTAAAGCTTAAAGAATCCAATTTTTCAAAACCAGTTTCTAGAAAATTTTTCCATTTACTTGCCGGAATTTTATCGGTTCCTATTTGGCTAATATTTGTTTCTAAAGTTTTTTCTTGAGGTTCTAAATTTAACCAAGCGTACTCTAATTTATGTACATTAATGTAATTTATCGCATTTATGTATGGTGGTGAAGTAATAGCCAAATCGATTGTATTATCTTTTAAATCTATATTCCTGGCCTCTTTACTGATTATTTTTGCAAAATTTTTATTTTTTGAAATTCTTTTAGAAAACAAAATCATATTTTCTTTTTCTTTGTTTGCTACTTTAATAAAAGTTTCAATTGGATCTACATAAAGTTTTGGAAATCTGCCTGAAACATACACTTTTTGTGATTGATTTTCAGCATTCGAAACCCTACGTATAATAGAGGACATAATAATCAAATAGAAGTCTCTTATATCTTTGTCCTCTATTTCTTCTATATTCTTTTTAATGATACTTAATTTTTTAATTGCTTTTTGTTTGAACCATTTATTTAGGTTTTGTAAATTTGGTTTCCAATAAGAAGAATCATATTTATCTTTTTTTATCTTTGCAATTAATTTTTTATGTTCTTTTTTTAACTTATTTGTATTTAGAGGTGTTATTTTTACCTTTGTTATTTTTTTTGCAAGTGTACTAATTTCTAATCCAAAACTGTTCCTTCCTAGAAGTAAACTTTCAACAAGCGTAGTTCCACAGCCCATGAATGGGTCTAAGATTATATCATTTTCACTTTTTGTAAATTTTTTAATAGCCCATCTTGGAATATGTGGGATAAATTTTGCAGGGTATTTATGAATCCCATGAGTGAAAACAGTTACATTATTAGATTTTATCGAAAATCTTTCTCCACCTTTAACTTCTATTGGTAATTCATCTACTCCAATTACTTTTCTCATTTTCTCAACACCACGAGGCTTTCTCTTAATAAGGATTTATTATTTATTTTTTTATATTGTTGTGAGCTTGTTCCTAAATGTCTTGCCACTTCAATATGATACTTTTTAAAACCAATCTCTAAACCAATTTCGCCTAGAATTAAATCTGTAGGAATGGCTATATTTCCATAGGCAGAATTCCCCACTACAATAATGCAATAGTGATCCTTTCTTAATAATTCATAGATTCCTTTTAAGGTTTTCCACATATCTTCAAAATATCCTTCAATCATAAGGGGTATTTTTTTGTTCCACAAATTCTGTTTTTTTATGGTTTCTACAAACATATCCACATATTTATTTTTTAATAGACTCCTTTCTGTTAATTTCGTGTTTAAATGAGATACTAAACTTTGTTCTCTTAGTGTTCTTAATTCGGGATAGTTTTTTATAAAATCCCCAAACCATAATTCCATTTTATAAACTTCAGTATAATCAAAACAGTTCATATAAGGAGGAGAAAAAACAACAAGAGAAAGTTTATTTTTAAATTTTATAATATTTTTAATATCAAAATTATGAACAAGATCTTTTTTGTTTGAGATATAGGATCCCATCAGCAGATCATATAATTTTCTGACATCCTCTTGAAATAAATAGGATCTAACTTTTTGTGTTCTTGTTGATTTTAAGTCATTTATCATTTCTTCTACCTTCTTAAAAAATGTAGGCATTACTTTCTTTGGTATTTTATTTTTTGGATACTTCAAACCATTCCCATCTTTTTTTGCAATACTTGTATCCTCAAGAATAGATAAAAATGCTAAAAGAAAAAAATCTCTTTTTTTGGAATTAGGAATTGAAAGGATATATTCTTTCAACATTAAAAGACTATCCAACCTTTCACCAAATAATTTTTTTACAATTGATAATTTGGGTGGAAGTAATGATGGTTTAAAATCTATATTCTTAATTTTTTGTAGTTCTTTTTCTATGTCCTCTATTTCATCTTTTTTGAAATTAGTTAATTTTACTTTACTTAAAAAAGCTAGGAAAGGATTTATCTCAAAACCAATGCTGTTAATTCCTTTTTCTTTTGCAGATAGTAAGGTAGTTCCACCCCCACTAAAAGGATCCATAATGAAACCCTTCTTTTTAATATTAAACCTATCTATAAGATTTAATATTAAATCTCTCGAATATCCTTCTTTTATATCAAACCATCTATGAATTGGCCTGTTTAAGTTTTGAGAGAAATTTACTAAGTCTTTATATTCTGACCTCTCAACTACATCTATTTTTTTGGCCAATTCTGTATAGGTTTTTTCAATGACATTCATTTTAACACCTACTTTAGATTTAATCTTTTTTTAATTTTTGATGAAACAAAAGATTTTTCAGCAAGCCAAGCAATTACAATATTCCTAATTATCTCTGCATCAGTATTTCCCATTTCTCCTTTTAACATTTTAATTAACTCATATTGTTTTTTTGTTAAAGAAAGGTGTATCCTTTTGGTCTCATTTTTTACTGATTTGTTGCTCATTTGTATCACCCTAGTATTATTTAAGTACTAAATATATATAAATATTTCGATAGTGTAGCACAAATGAATTATTTTGAAAGAGATTTTTATGTTGATTTCATTGTTCAATTTAAAGATGGTTCTATTGGCTTATTTGATACAAAAAGCGGAATAACAGCAAAAGATGCAGGGCCAAGAGCAGAAGGCTTACAAAGGTATATCAAAGAACAAAACAAAAAAGGAAAGAAACTTTGGGGCGGAATTGCTATTTTCGTAAATGGAACATGGAGATATAACAATAATGAAAAGTATGAATACAATCCGAATGATTTATTAAGTTGGGAGGTTTTAAAGATTTAGATTAAAAACATACAGACAAAAAATAACTGAAGGGGGTACAAGATGAAAACATCTACAAAAAAAATGTTTCTTTCTCTTCTAGCCTTAACTATTATAATAACATTGATTGGTGTAGGTTCCTTAAGGTTAATTGAAAAAAAAGACCAAGTAGGAATTAATTGTAACGTATTAAAAGGATTGTGTATTGAAATGGATATTAACTCTTACATTGATGAATTTGGACTGGTCAGGAATAAATTTGGATTTCCTTCTTCATTCAGACACGGAGATTATTTAAGAATAGATGAAATAAGAATCTATAATTTTGGTGAAAAAAATATTTCCCCATTTGATATTGTTATTGATATACATCCCATAGGGGGTCATATTAAAGAGGGTTATTCATCTAATTATGGATCGCAGAGGATAACAATTAATCAAACATTAAAATCAAAAGATATTTATATAGTAAAGAGGGAAAAATATCAGGGATATAATCATTTTTTAAATTCTAAATTTATTAAAAGGGATAAGTTACATGGAATAGAATTGTATAAAACCGGAGAGTGGATTTTCGATGTAAAAATTGAATTAAAAAAAGAAGGTTCCTTGGGATATACAATTTTAAAAGAGGGGAGATGGAAGGGGGATATATTCTTAGTCAACCCAAAACACGAGATTGACACCTTAATAGAAAATCAGAAAATGAAAAAAATAGCATTAATTACCTTAATTGCAATTTCAATCATCTCTATATTTCATATATGGAAAAATGAATTTGAAAATATGATCTGGAAAATTTATAAGAAATATATAAAAAATTATTTAATGTTTTGATGAGTAAATCTTTTAGAGGAGATTTAAAATGAGCAATTTGTTTAAAGATTTAACAGAAGAAATAATTGAAGCATTTAGTTTAGGGATACTTGCAATAATCTCTATTATCATACTTTCATCCGTTGGAGAAGTAACGGGACAAAATGAAATTATTAAGAATGCTATTCAAGGTATCTTAATAATAGCTTTTGGAATCGGAATACCTATAGGAATAATTGCTATAATAAAATTGTTGGGAGGATTATCGAATGAAAGATATTATTGATATTTCAGAACAACGAAAAGAACTCAGAAGTATAAGGACACATATAAATATTCTCTTTGGCTTTATTGCTGTTTTAATTGGATTTGTTCTTACTAATAAAAAAGATATTGATTCTATTTTTTCTATAAGTTTATTCCTTGCTTTTTTATTTATTTGTTTAGCATTTATTTATTCAACAATAGGATTAGAAAAAAACTCTAAACAGAACAATAGGTTATTAAGAAAAATAAATAATTTAATGATATTATCTATTGTTTTTGTTTTATTGGGGGTTACGTATTTAATATTTGATTTATGGAAAATCAAAGAGATAATTTCAATTATTTTAATAAAAGCAATAAGATAAAATGCTCTCCAAAAAATCCCAAATCGCCAAATTTATAAACTCGTTTATCTAGCCAACCCACCCCAAAACCTCACTCACAACCTCCTCAGGAGTTTTGTTATTTGTGTTTATAATCCTACCTTCATTGAAAGAAGAAACTAATTTGAAAACATCTTTTACAGCTTTTTCTCCCAATTTATCCTTCCTGTTCTTGTCTCTTTTTATACACTCTTTTAAACTTGCTTTTAAAGTAAAAATAAAATGTTTAGATTTTAGATTTTTAATTAGATCATCAATCTGCTCTTTATGGTAGAAATTCCCTTCAATAACAAGGTTTCCTTTTTTCAGTTTTTCTTTTAATTTAGGAAGAATTATTTTGTCAGCTTTTAAAAACTTGTTTAAAGGAATCCATTTTTCTCCTGGAATGTAGTCCAGGCCTAAATTTTCCATAATTTTGTCAAAATGTATTACCTCTGCTTTAATTTTCTTAGCTAAAATCTCGCTAATTGTTGATTTTCCTATTCCTGCAGGCCCTCTTATAATTATATATAATAACTCATGACTCATTTAGAGAAGAGAAATATAAAAACTTAACCTTACTCATCGCTTTCAACATGTATAGGAGTAAAGTTTAAAAGAAAATAAAAGCAACAAATATCATGAATGAAGAAGCTGCTGAAATTTCAAATCAAAACCATAGCCCTTGCACAAAGGTAACCTTAATTAACAAAAAATAAAAGCAGAAAAATTTAAAACTATAAATTTATAATGGTTTTTATTAAGGAAGTGAAAATAAGTTCTCAGAATGCCTGAAAACGCCTGATTTTGTGGGGTTCTTATAACGTATATTGTGCGAAGTTTTTATGTGTAAAAGAGAAAATTAAGTGTTTTGTTATGTTTCTAGGGGTTTTGAGCTGGTTTTTGAGCTTAATTGAACTAAAGTTAGCTTTGTACATGTTTTTAAAATGTTAATTTTTGCTATAATTAAAAAGTTATAATCAGACCATAGTCTTATATAATTTAATAAATAGTTTTCTAATTTCATCTAGCTAGTTTTGTTTTTTAATTTAAGTATGCCTCTATTGAATTTTTGTTGATTTTGTGCACTTTCCTTACCTTCGTGAAAATAATATGTTTTTGCTTTGTTAGTATATTAAATATAAGAAGTTAAAATATTTTAGAGATCTTTTCAAGATATGGCAATTCTAATTTTAAGGTTCGGGATATTTCTAAAGCTGCGGTTTCTGCTTTTTTTTCTAATGAAGTTAATGCAGGATTGAGATTATGGAAAGTAAGAGGTAATTGTGATCTTCCTGTTTTTTTATCTTTAGTCCTTATAAAATATTGGTGAAAAAGAATATAATGATTATTACCATTTTCATCTTTTGATTCAATAATATGCCCTTTCCATAAAGTAGAATTATGAGATGCCCCACCAGAATAGTTAAGATAAATCTCTTCCAATAAACCTTGTGAGGAATTTCTAGAATTTCTTTGAAAATATAAACGCCTGTGAAAAGTATTTTTATCTGTTGTATTTTTAACTTCACTATCTCTTAAATCCATATAAATTTTAAGTTTAGGATATTTAAAAATATTTATGTGGTGGCTGTAAATCTTAATATTTGTTTTAATTTAATATTTTTGCATTAAGGTTAGCTTAGTTAAAAATTTTGATAAGAAAATTAATTTGGAATTAATTTTAGCTGTTTAAAGCTGTTTAAACAGCTGTTTATGTTGATTTTTATTATTTAAAGGGTGTTTAAGTAAATAAACACCCTTATTTTTAGCTAATTTTTTAGTAATTTTTTTCTTAATTTTTATTAAAAATTTAATAAAATGCATAGAATTTTGTCGTCGATATTTTGGAAAAAGAAAAAGTTTATAAATATACTTTCTTTGATTTTTTTATGGTTTGGTGGTTGTTTAGTAAAAGAAAAGAGGTTGAAGGGTTAAAAGAAGAAGTAAAAGAGAGTTTTGAGAAGGTTAAAAAAGATATTGAAGATGTTGGAAAGTGGCTTAAACACTTTAATGATAAGCATGAGGATCACCATTCTAGGTTTTCTGTAATTGAACAAAGATTATCGACGATAGAAAATGATTTGGAAGAATTAAAAAATTCCCTTTCTTTGATGGATGTTGGCGTTTATAAACAGCTGTTTAAAACACCCAAACAGGTGTTTAAAGAACAAACAGCTGTTGAAGGTGTTCAAACACCTGTTCAAACACCTGTTCAAACAGGTGAAAGTTCTAATTTTAATTTATCAAAATTTTCTGTTATGGAAAGAGCAATGATCTATGTTCTTTTGAACACTGATATGAAGTTAAGTTATGATGATATTGCTGCAATGATGGGAAAGTCCAGAACAACAATTAGAGGGCAGATAAATAGCATAAAAAGGAAAAGTGAGGGTTTAATTGAAGAGCTAATAGAAAAAAATGGCAAAAAAAGGCTATATATTCCTGATTATATAAAAGAAAAAATGCTTAAAAACGTAAAAGTGAGAGTTAGTAAAAAAAGAAAAAGCAAAAAAAACAGTGAAAAGTGAGAAAAATTCATGTTCAGTGAGAGATACAGCTTAAAAAGGATTAAAAGTGAGTGATTTTGAAAAAGAAAAAAGGCTAGAAGTGAGAGATTAGGGTTAAAATAATACAAAAACAGAAATACATAAAATTAAGGTTTTGAGAGCCTGAGAACATAAAAAATGTAGAATTAATAAATCTAGTTAGTAGTTTATTTAATAGTAAATCGTTACACCGAAGAGTATTTTATATTTCTCTTAGCTTGATAATAGTGTCTAAAGAGGCTATTTTTTTTAAATCTGGTGAAATATGTAGCAAGATCTTTTTATTATTTATCTTTTCTTTTATTATAGGTATTCCTTTTTTTTGTATTTTGCCTATGTAGTCCCTAATTGATGATTCCGAGAGGTTTAATTTAGAAGAAAGTAGTGGGTAATCTACTATCTCACCTTGTTGTTCAAGAGAGTAAAGTAGTGAGAAAACCTGCATTTCTTTTTCTGTAAGTCTTTTAAATTTAATCCGTATATCTTTTTTTAAAGCATCTAAGCTATCAAGAATTTCTCTAGCTTTGTCAAGATGGTTTTCTGTTGGTTTTTTTCCTATTTCTTGTGTTTTTATGTGTTGGAATATTTGTCTGTCTGTCTGTTGGTTTGTCTGTCTGTCTGTTGGAACCCCTTTATTTCCTGTGGAAATATCTAAATTTTGCCTTTTTAAAACCTGAGAAAGCAATTTATCTGTTGGAATTTCGTTATGTGTTGGAATTATTTGTCTATTTGTTGGTTTTTCTTTTGGATGTGTTGGAACATGTGCCCGCATATTTTTGTATATTTTTTCTTGAATTTCTGGTTTTTTTAAGAATTTTAACCTTAAATCATCTATGAATCCAGAAATTAATTTGAGATCTGTTTTTATTTCTCTTATTTCCTGCTTTAAATCTTGTATTTCTTGGCCTAAAGAAAAAATATCTTGCTTGACTTTTTTAAAAGCATCTCTTATTTGTTCTTTCATTTTTATTTTATGTTAGAGAATTATATAAATTTTTATTTGATGTAAAGGATATATTAGGCTCTTTTATTCTTTTATTTTAGAGTTGTTTGGTATAAGCTTCATAAGCTTTATTGCTTAATCTCCAGCGAATTCTTCTACTATAAAATACGCCTTTTGGATTCTTTTTTATAGCAACAACAAGATTTTTTTCTTTTAGCTCGAACATCAAAGCCTTAATAAATTCCTCATCTCTTGCTATCTCGCGAGCTATTTCGGCTGTGAATCTCGCTTTTGGAAATTCGTGATAAAGGAAAGAAAGGATTTGTTCTGCTATTTTATCTCTTTTTTCTTTACTTAGCTTCATTTTTCCATTATAGATATTCGGTATTAGTTTTTATATGTTTTGTTATAGAAGCCTATTAGTTGGATTTATACTAATCAATAATTTATTGTTTATAATAAAACTCTTGAGGGTTTTTTCTTGAGTTTTTTATCACTAATAATTAAACCATCTTTTAGTTTTATAACTCTTGAGGCATATTTAAGATGCCATGATTCATGGGTTACCATAACTATTGTTTGCCCAAATTTTTTATTGAGAGTTTTTAAAACATCTAAAACTTGTTTAGAAGTCCTTGTATCAAGATTTGCGCATGGTTCATCTGCAAATAATATTTTTGGTTTTTTAGCTATTGCTCTTGCAATAGCAACTCTTTGTTTTTCTCCACCGGAGAGTTGATTTGGGACTCTTTCGGATTTATCTTTAAGGCCTACTTTTTCTAAAGCCTGTTTAGCTGTTATTATAGATTCTTTTTTAGATCTGCCTTCCATAAGCGAGAGAATATAAACATTCTCTATAGCATTCATTTCATTAATTAATGCATAATCTTGAAATACGTATCCGAGTTGTGTTAATCTATAATATGTTCTTTCTTCTTCTGGCAAATCAATTACATTGAGATTATTGATTGTGTATTCTCCATCAGTGGGTTTGTCAATTAAGCCGAGTATTCTAAGAAGTGTAGTTTTGCCACTTCCACTTGGACCTATAATTGCAATAAACTCTCCTTTTTTTATGTCAAAACTAACCCCATTTAGAGCTTTTACTATAACTTCCCCTGTTTTATAATGCCTTACTAAATTCTTAATTTTAATCATAGGTTTTTCATCCATTTTTATTCTCCCCAAATTGCCTCCAAAATGTCTTGTCTTGTCACAAGCCAAGCAGGGATAAATCCTGCAATGACTGCCATTATTATCATCATTAAAGCACCTTGAAGTAAATTAGGAATATTAATTTCTGGTGCGATTTTCATTGTTTCATAAAATGTTATTGGATGTGATTTTAAATAGAAAGTTAGTGAAATAAACATAGCTAATCCTAAAAGAATTCCAAGACAGATGTAAAATAAACTAATAAAAATATATGAAATTTTAATAGAGTTAGGGGTTATCCCAGTTGCTTTTAAAATTCCAATTTCTCTTTTTCTGTGTAAAGTGTTAATGTAAATTATAATAAAAATTAATGCTGCGCCAACAATTAAACTTACTATCCTTGACATTGTTCCCAATGCACCTATACTCTGTAAAGCTTGTCGTAATAGAGATTCAGCTTTTTCCTGCCAAGTAAAAACCTTTTCTTTAATTCCTATTTCAATAATTTTTTCTTTAATCTCTGCTTCTTTTCCTGGTTCTTTTATTTTTATTATTATTGATGAAGCTTTTCCTTCAGCTTCTTCACCTAATACAGATTCAAGTTCTTTATAATGAACTATTGCATTCAGATCTGTCAATTCCCATGTTCCTTCATGAATGCCTTTTACTTTGTATGTTTTTTGGATTCCATTAGGATAAGTTACATTAATCAAAGAACCTACCTTAATTTCACCTAAATTGTCATAAATTTCTGAACCAGTATAGCCTTCTACTAACATAGCTCCTATCATAATTTCGTCTCTTGAGAGTTCGCCTAAAAATTCCCCTTCACTTACAATATAAGGATATTTAGAAACAAATTCTTCTTCAGATGGAACAAGTCCGAGAACATTTGCTCCAACAATTTTCTGTTTATGGCGTAGAGATGCCCCAACTTCTAATCTTTTTGCTGCACCTATAACACCGTTGATATTTCTGGTTTTCTGCAAAACATTGTCTGCATTATTAATATAGGTGTTGTCTTCTGCTGGCTCAATAACAATATTTCCATAAGCATAATCTTGAACAAACCCAACAAAAAGACTCATCATTCCATTTATTAAAGCTGGCAGGAATACAAGATTCATAAAAATCAAAGCTAAAACAATAACTATAAAAAGAGATGTTTTTTTGTTTCCTCTTTTTATAGAACTTATTGCGATAACAGAACCAACTTTAATGTCATTAAGCATTTTTGCCTCTTTTTATATTTGATGAAATGAGAATTTATAAGGTTTTGTAAATGTTCTTTAAAATTGAGATAACATTAAGAGAGATTATTTTTCTAATTTTGTGTCCCTAATTTTTTATATTCTAAATAAGAGTATAAAACTAGCCATATCGACAATACAAAAATAGGAATTAAAATAAACAAAAGAAAGTATTCTGGAGAAAAGAATATCCCAAAAAAGAGAATTACTCCTGTAAATTTAAAAAGAAGTGATCCTAAATGGTGGGTTTTTTTCCAAACTTTATCACTACTTAAAGTCCAGGGGGTCCTAATCCCTATGAACCAGTTTCTTTTTAGTTTTTTCATAATAATACCAATACAAAAGAACAATATTCCTATTGCAGGCATTAGCATTGTGTTTATATTAAGTTTATATTTAAAATTAGATAAAATTATTAAAATAAATATGTAAAATAGAAATAAGATTAGAATTAGTATAAGTAAGTTGGGGTCTATTTTTGGGATAAGTAAAAAAATTAAATATACTCCTAAGGATATTAAGGGGATTAAAAATATGCCCCAAAACTTTGGCATATAACCATCAACTTGCCCTTTAATATTCCAGTGAGATATAATCTTGTCTTCTTTAATATTATAATAAGAGTATATTCCAATTATAAAAGACAAGAGAATTATTAAAATAATTGCGAAAGTTATTTTTTTCATTTCAAAAATCCAGATTGTTTTATTAAGTATATTTTTCTTAAGATTTTTTCTTTTTTTCTATTAAATTGTTTCCTTTAAGTAATTGATGTATTATTTTATCTTTTGTTCTTTTTGTTTTAATGGAGTAATATATTCCTAAACTGAAAATTATGATTATTAGTATTATAAGGAGAATTGCCAAAATATTAGATTTTTTCTTTAATATGTTTAGAGTTATATGTTTTTTAAATTCGTGTTCTCCAAAATCATCTTTGTATGAGATTGTAACTGGAATTTCAAATTCTCCTTCTTTATCTACAATGAAAGTTAAAATAGCTGGACTGTCTTCATTTGGTTCAAGCGCTCCAATAAAAGACTGTTTTAATCCTTGGAATGGATGGTCTAAATATATTTCTGTTGATTTTGCAGTGCCGTCTCCGGTATTCTCTATTCTTATAACTAATTCAACTGTATCCCCTTTTCTTGGAATTATAGGGTCTGTTTTAAGGGAAGCTAAACCTATTTCTGCTTTATTCCCTATAATATCAAAAGTGATGTTATAATTTTTTATAATTGAAATTTCATTATCTCCATAAGACAATCTTGTTTTGATTAAATGTATTCCTGGTTTGGTGTTTTCTGTAGTTCTCATATGATAGGTAATAAATCTTTCACTATTCCCATAATATAAGTTAGATATGTTGATAATTAAAGGCTCTTTAATCTGAATATCAACTGGCGGATTAATTAATTCAAAAGAAACAAATTCTGGCATCTTGCTTCCACAATTTTCAATTTGTATACCAATTGTAAATTCCTCGTTGATTCCAATTGAACTTGGGCTGATATCTGAAATTTCTGCTGTTACGCAATATCCTTTACTTGATGCATAAACATCAGGCATAAAAGTCAAAAAAGTTGCAAAAATAAATAAAAACAAAATTTTATTTTTCATTTTCCTCTTTTTTCTGTTTATTTAAATAGAATATCTTATTTAAAGCTTGTGTTAAATTTTAAGTTAAAAAGTTTAATTGTTAAATTAGGATATAGAGAAAAAATTAAATATTTAAAAAGCTTGAAAAAAGAGGGATTTCTAAGATGCCGGTAAAGTTGGAGATAGCTAAGTTAAGGAAAAGTAAAGAAGTAAAGGAAATGCTACATCCTTTAGTTAGGGAGTGGTTCTTTAGTAAGTTTAAAGAGTTTAGTTTGCCCCAGTTATATGGAGTAATGCCGATTTGGGAAAGAAAAAATATCTTGATTTCTGCTCCTACTGGAGGAACTAAAACTTTAACTGCTTTTCTTTCTATTTTAAATTATCTTGTAAGTTTGTCTGCTAAAGAAGAATTAGAAGATAAGATTTATGCTGTTTATTGTTCTCCTTTAAGGGCTTTGTCTAATGATATTTATGTAAATTTAGTTGAGCCTTTATCTGAGATTGAAAAAATAGCTAAAAGGAAAGGAGTTAAGTTGCAAAAAATAAGAGTTAGCTTAAGAACAGGAGATACTTCAACAGCTGAAAGACAGAAAATGTTAAAGTCTTGCCCGCATATTTTAGTAACTACTCCTGAGACGCTGGCTATAATCCTGAATGCAAAGAAATTTTCAGAGAAGTTAGGGGCGGTAGAGTTTGTTATAGTTGATGAGATTCATGCTCTTGCCAATAAAAGAGGTGTTCATCTAAGTTTAAGTTTAGAAAGATTAGAAGAAATGTCAATTATCAAGCCAGTAAGAATTGGTTTGTCTGCTACTATTGCTCCACTTGAAGAAATTGCAAAATTTTTAGTTGGTATTGGAAATGATGAAAAAAGAAAATGCTTAACAGCTGATGTTGAGTTTGAGAAAAAAATAGATGTTAAGGTTTTAACTCCTGTTTCTGATTTAATTGATACTACGGGATTAGAGATACATTCTTCTCTTTATAAATTAATTGATAAACTTATTCAGGAACATAAAACAACTTTAATTTTTACTAATACAAGGTCAGCTACAGAAAGAGTGATACATCATTTAAAAGAGATGTTTCCTAAAAAGTATTTAGAAGAAATTGGGGCTCATCATTCTTCTCTTTCAAGGGAGTATAGGTTTAATATTGAAGAGAGATTAAGAAAAGGAAAATTAAAGGTAGTTGTCACATCAACTTCTTTGGAACTCGGCATAGATATAGGTTATATTGGCTTAGTTATTTTATTAGGCTCGCCAAAATCAACTGCCAGGGCATTGCAAAGAATAGGCAGGGCAGGGCATAAACTTCATGATGTGGCAGAAGGAAGATTTATAGTTTTAGATAGGGATGATTTAGTTGAATGTAGTGTTATGAAAAAAGAGATTGTCGAAAGGAAAATAGATAAAATACAAATTCCTAAAAATTGTTTAGATGTTTTGTCTCAGCAAATTTATGGTATGGCTATATACAAAATTTGGAATATTAAGGATATGTATGGATTGATTAAGAAAAGTTATTGTTATTCTTCTCTTTCTTATGAAGATTTTTTGTCTGTGATTTCTTATTTAAGTGGGGAGTATGCTTTAGAACATAAGAATGTTTATGGTAAGATTTGGTATGATCCGGAAACAAAAATGATAGGTAAGAAAGGAAAATTAGCTAGAGTTATATATATGACTAATATTGGAACTATTCCAGATGAGTCTTATGTCAGTGTTGTTATCGCAAAAGGAGAAAGGAGAAAAGGAGAAAAAGTTGGTGTTATAGATGAGGCTTTTCTTGAAAGATTAAAGCCAGGAGATGTTTTTGTTTTAGGTGGCCAAAAATATGAGTTTCTTTACACGAGGGGGATGAAAGCTTATGTAAATAGTAGTGTTTATAGACCTCCTACAATACCTTCATGGTTTTCTGAAATGTTGCCTTTAAGCTTTGATCTTGCTTTAGAGATAAGTAGGTTTAGAGGTTTAATTGAGGAGAAATTGAAAAATAAAAAATCTCGACGGGAAATAGAGGGGTTTATAAAAAAATTTTGTTATGTTGATGATAAGGTGGCAGAAAAAATTTTTTCGTATCTACAATTACAAGAAAAATACTTGGGTTTGCCTTCTAATAAAAAGATTATAGTGGAAAATTATAAATCTGATAAGGACTATTTTATTTTCCATGCTCTTTTTGGGAGAAAAGTAAATGATGCGTTATCGCGGGGAATAGCTTATTTGTTGGGGCAGGTTGGAGGAAGAGATATTGAAATCGGAATAAATGATAATGGTTTTTATGTTTGTGGGGAGAAAATTTCCGGGAATAGGATAAAGAAGGTTTTGAATTTTTTAAATTCTGGGAATTTAAGAGAGGTTTTAGAAGAAGCTATTGAAAGAACCGAGTTATTTAATAGAAGATTTAGACATAATGCTGTTAGAAGTTTAATGATTTTAAGAACCTATAAGGGTAGAAGAAAAAGTGCGGGAAAACAACAATTAAGAAGTGGGTTTGTTTTGGGGGCTGTAAGAAAAATAAGCAGGGAGTTTCCTATTTTGAAAGAGACAAGGAGGGAAATTTTAGAAGATGTTATGGATTTGAGCAATGCAAAAAAGGTTTTAGATTGGTTACAAGAAGGAAAAATTAAAGTTGAGTTTAAAAAAACTTCTCTGCCCTCACCTTTTTCTTTAAACTTAATTATGCAAGGTCGGGCAGATTTAATTAAAATTGAAGACAAAATTGAATTTTTGAAGAGGATTTATAAACTTATTCAAAAACAGATAAATAAGTAAAGAAAGAGCTATACAGAAAATAGAAAATGAGATTTATAGACAAAGCTGTTTGGTTGGAAAAAGAAAAAATTTTAGTTTTAGCAGATTTGCATTTAGGGTTTGAAGAAAGTTTAATTGAGCAAGGAATTCTTTTACCTCGAACCCAGTATAAAAAAATTGTGAGGGATTTAAAGAATATATTTAAGGAAGTTAAAAAATCAAACATTGAAGTTAAGGAAGTTGTTATTCTGGGTGATTTAAAACATGAATTTGGTTCTGTTAGCAAACAAGAATGGAAAGAAACCCTTAATTTATTGAATTTTTTGTCTAAGAAAATTGAAAAAGGAAAAATAGTTTTAGTTAAAGGAAATCATGACACTATTTTAGAACCTATTGCTAAGAAAAAAGGTTTGGAAGTTAAAGATTTTTATATTAAAGATAATTTAGCTTTTTTACATGGACATAAATTTTTTCCTGAAATTTTAGATAAGAAAATTAAGAAAATATTTTTAGGGCATATTCATCCCGCTATTTCTATTAGGGAGTGTGTAAAAAGCGAGATATATAAGTGTTTTTTAGTTGGTAAATGGAAAGGTAAGGAAGTTGTGATTTTGCCGAGTTTTTTTCCTCTTATTGAGGGGGTTGATGTTTTAATTGAAGGAACTAATTTAGCTTCTGAATTAAAATTAAAGTTGAAAAATTTTGAGGTTTATGTGCCAGTTTCTGTTGATGAGGTTTTAGATTTTGGTAAGGTTGGGGCGAACAAGTTAGCGAGACTGATTTGATTTATTATCTACGAGCTAACTTGTGAGGGGGATTGGTAAGTTGGTTTAAATCCTCCACTTTCCATTTTTCTGTATAATTTTGTTATCAAGAATGATAGAAGCATGAGACATATCTTTTACAATATCCCAGTGTATTGAGGAGTCGTTTCCTCCTCCGTTTTCTTTATAAGCCATTCCAAGAGCGAGATGTATTGTACCATTTATTTTTTCATCAAACAAAAGATTTTTAGTGAATTTTTTTATATTTGGATTACAGCCTATTCCAAATTCTCCTACATATTTCGCATTATAATCTGTCTCTAAAACTGCTTTAAGCAAATCTTTATTTTTACTTGCATTATATTTTACTACCTTACCATCTTTAAATTTAAGAAAAATATCAGTAACTTCTTTTCCGTTATATAAGGCAGGGTAATCAAACTTGATGAAGCCATTTAAACTTTCTCTGACTGGAGCCATGAAAATTTCTCCACCAGGCATGTTTTCTTTTCCATCATCTACTACACTATTTTTTCCTTCTATTGAAAATTTTAAATCTACTCCTTCTCCTTTAAGATAAACTTGCTCGCCTTTCTCAAAAACTTTATTAATTTTTTTTAGTTTCTTACCAAATTTTTTCCAGTTTATAAGACAAGAGGAATAAACAAAATTTTCCCATTCTGTTAATGACATCTCGGCTTCTATTGCGTGAGCAAGGCATGGATAAGCTATTGTTACTCTTCTAATCTTCTGTTTTTCATTTACTATATAGTCTGAAATTGGTCTCATTACTTTTTGTCTTATTGTTAATTTTTTGGGATTAGAAGAAGTTAAGTCGCGAGTGTTTTCATCTGTATATACTCCAATATAAGCTTGTGCCTGTTTTATTGTAGAAAACCAGTATTGTGGAAAAAATTTTAGTTGATGGTCTTTGGCATATTTATAAAAAAACTGGTTTATATGGGGAAGAGAAACTTTTACAATGGGATAGGCTCCTCTCAATATGATTTCTTTGTATAATTCAGTTAAGAAAGGTAGGGCTTCTGCGCCACCAGAAATAATTACTTTTTCTTTTGGCTTTACAGCTACACTATACTGAACTGCTATTTTTGCCAGTTCTCTTGTTCTCAAGTCTAAAGGCATTTTAATTTGTTTTTATTTTTTTAATTGAAATTCTTGTAAAGCTTTCAAAGCTTCTTGGTATTCTTTTTGAGCAGTTTCTATTGCCTGTCTAGCATTATAGGATGGTTTTGAAAGTAAAATGTTTTGAGCCTCTTCTTGGATATAATCAAGATGTTTTCTAGCTCTTCTTATTTCTTGTTTTAAATGATATTCTTCATTAAATTTTTCCTTTAATTTTCTACACCCATAATAGATGAGGAGAAAGGGACTAACTAATAAAGTTGCCCCTGTTACTAAACACCCAATCCCTAATAAACCTGCATCAGTCAATTTATCTTCTAATTTGTTATGATTATTTTTCATTTTCACACTCAGAATTCTAAGGCGATTCTGTTGCCATCACCCTAATTTTGTCTGTGTTCTTAAGTATAAAAACTTAACGCCAGCGCTAGGATTCGAACCTAGAAGCCCTTGTGGGCGCGGTTATCTCTTTCAAGATTCGAGACCGCTCCATTAACCATTCTGGCACGCTGGCTTAAATAAATAAGAAATATAGAAATATAAATTTATCCTGTATATCTTGCGTTTCCTTTTTCTGATTGAGGTTTTATTGACGGCAAAGGTATGTGTGTAGGAAGACCAAATTCTTCTTCAAACTGCAATGCCTTAATATTACATTTAGTTAATATAAAATTGAATAAAGGTATTCTTATATCATCTGAGATTTTTTTGTTTTTCCATTTTTTAATTATTTCTTTTGATTGGGTTTTTTCAAATAAAGCAAGAATAAATCCTTCAAAAATTAATTCTGCAATTTTGGGCTTATATTCTATTGTAAATTTAAAATTGAACTTTAAGGGATTTTGTTCCTTTACAATATCTATTTTTTCTTGTTTTATTTCTTTTATATTTATATTTGAAGAAATCTCTAACTTACTTTTTATGGGGTTTTTTCTTTCTACTGATATTTTTTCAAAATTAAGACCTATGATTTTCATTTTAAAGAAAAATTAAACTAAATCTTCTTCGCTGACCACAACAAAATCTCCAACTGCGATTATAGCTGAGTAGGGTAAAAGAACTTCTTTTTCTTTTGTTATTTCTAAGTTTAAATTTTTAATATAAGGTGTTGGATCTTTTACTACTAACTGTATTAATTCGCCAACACGGGTTTCAAAAGTTATATCTTTTACTATTCCCAACCTTTTCCCTTCTTTTGTTACCACTAGTTTACCTATAATTTCGCTGAAGGGTTTTTTTTCAATCATGTCAGATGGAAATAGAAAATCTTTATAAACTTTTCTGTTAATGAAAAGTTGTTTTTAAGTAATATTGTTAAAAAAATATGTCTTTATTAGGGAATTTTTAATTTTTTTGAATTTGTTTTTAATTAAATAGAAAGCAAAGATTTTCCTAAATAAAATTGTTTAAATAACCCCACCCCTTTAGTTCATTTGGAAATTAAAAAAAAAGATTTAAAAAGGAATTATTTTTATTTTTATTTTTATTTTTATTTTTAAAGATTTATATATTATATTATATATATTATATTATATATAATAATTATAATTATTATATATAATGATTTTAAAATTGATTTAATATGTTATGCTGATTATATTATACATTATATATAACAAAAAATATATATTATATTATATGTGATATGAGATATATTTCTTACTATATAATTTATTTCCATAAGAAATCTAGTATATACTTTTGATTATTTTTCATTCTAAAGTTATACTAACTTAAAATTTACCGATGATAAATTTTTTTCTTTTTTAGTTTCCACTTGAAATTAGGGTGTGACCTATATTTTACAAAACATAAAAATTTATAAAAAAGAAAAATGTGAAAATTCTACATATAATAAAAATTTAAAATAAAGAGGTAAAATGCCTGTTCAAATTGATAAAATTTTTGATTCTTTTTCAAAAAATGTTCTATTTGAAAACAAATTTGTTTTACAGACATCATATACTCCTGAGAATATACCTCATAGAGACAAACAAATAGAGCAAGTAGCAAGTATTTTAGCTCCAGCTTTGAGGGGAGAAAGGAGTAGCAATCTATTTATTTATGGTCAAACTGGGACAGGAAAGACATTAAGTTGTCAGTATGTAAGAAATGAGATGTTAAAAAGAGCTAAAAAAAATTCCCTCCCATTAAGAATAGAGTATTTAAATTGTAAATTAAAAAAAGTTGCAGATACCGAGTATAGGATTTTAGCTGAATTAATAAAGAAGTTAGGTGGTAATGTGCCCGCTACAGGTTTGCCAACAGATCAGGTTTATAATAAGTTTGTGGATATTGTTGAAGAAGAAAAGAAATTAATTATTTTAGTTTTAGATGAAATAGACCAGGCAGTAAAAAAAATTTCTGATGGTTTTCTTTATAATTTAACAAGATTGAATTCTGAACTCTCACAGACACAAATAAGTTTAATAGGTATAAGTAATGACTTAAAATTTTTAGATAATTTAGATCCTAGGGTTAAGAGTAGTTTGAGTGAGGAAGAAGTAGTCTTTCCACCTTACAATGCTATACAATTACAAGAAATCTTAAAAGAAAGAGCAGAAAAAGCCTTTAGGAAAGGTATTTTGGAAGAGGGTGTTATTGCTAAATGCGCAGCATTTGCTGCTAGAGAACATGGTGATGCTAGAAGGGCATTAGATTTATTAAGAATTTCAGGGGAGTTAGCTGAAAGGTTAGGGAACAAGAAAGTAAAAATAGAGCATGTAGATTTGGCAAATAACAAAATAGATAACGATAAAGTTATTGAAGTAGTTGAGAACGCCCCAAAACAATTCCAATTAACTCTACTTGCAATAATTAATCTAACAGAAAATAAAAAAGTTGAGAAAATCTATACAGGCGATGTTTATAATATTTATCACGATTTATGTTTAAGATATAAGACAGAAACTTTAACTCAGAGAAGAATTTCAGATATTATAGCTGAGATGGATATGTTGGGTTTAATAAATGCTAGGGTTATAAGTAAAGGAAGACATGGCAGGACTAGGGAAATAAAACTTTCAATACCACAAAAAACATTGGGTAAGACAAAAAAGATTTTACACGAATATTTAGGAGTATAAGTTATTTGGCTTATATTAGAAAATTCAATTTCAAAATGAATCAAAATATTCTTAAGTTTTGTATTGAGAAAGGTCTTTTGTTAGATAAAGAAACATTAAAATTCTTAGGAGAGATTGATGAAGAGATAGCTAAGGATGTTATTGAGAAAATTTCTAATTTAAAGGAGAGAGTAATAACAAGGTCTTTTATAACAAAAAATGCTGAAAAAATTCAAGAATTAATCAAAGATAGCAAGGTGATAGAAAAATTCAAGATTAATTTTGGTTTATCTTTCGAAATTTCAAGAGAAAGATTAATTGAGAAGTCAAAAGAAAGTTTAGATGAGGAGAAAGAAACTAAAAAAGAAAAGGAAGTGAAGTTAGACCATTTAAAAATTATTTATTCTCTTGCAAATTCTACTAGGAAAATAGAGCCTGATGATTTTGTTAAATATTTTAGAAATAGGTATTCTGAAATGAAGAAAATTATGCAAGAAAGAAAAGAGTTAGAAAATTTAAGTTCTATTAATAAGATTAATGGTTCTAGGCAAAGTGTTTCAATTATTGGAATGGTTTTTGATAAAAGGATAACAAAAAATAAAAACATCTTATTAGATATAGAAGATTTAACTGGAAAAATTAGGGTTTTAGTTAATAAAAATAAGGAGGATGTTTATGATAAAGCAAAAGAGATTTTGGTAGACGATATTATTGGTGTAAGAGGTTTTGGTGACAGAGAGATAATTTTTGCTAATGAAATTATTTACCCAGATGTTTTTTTACCCGAAAAAGTTAGTATAGACAGAGATGATAGGGCAGCTTTTATTTCTGACATACATATTGGGTCTACAAACTTCCTTGAGAAAAATTTTTTGAAATTTATTAGGTGGATTAATGGCGAGGTTGGAGATGAAAAACAAAAAGAGGAGGCATTAAAAGTTAAGTATTTGTTTATTACTGGAGACAGTATAGATGGTGTTGGAATTTTTCCTGGGCAAGAAGAGTTATTGACAATAAAAGATATAGAAAAGCAGTATGATAAATTAGCAAGTTATCTTTCTAAAATAAGAAAAGATGTCAAAATAATTATCTGCCCAGGCCAACATGATGCTGTTAGAGTTGCTGAACCACAACCTTTTATAGGAGAGGATTATGGTTCTGCTTTATATAAACTGGATAATGTTATTCTTGTTAGCAATCCAGCTTTAATCGAAATTACTAATGATGGGAATAGAGGACTTAAAATTTTAATGTATCATGGAGCAAGTATGAATTCTTATATTAATGAAATTGAAACTTTGAGATTAGGGAAAGCACACAACAATCCTGCAAGAGTAGTTAAAGAGTTACTTAAAAGAAGACATCTTGCATCCATACACTCGTCTGTTACATATATACCTTCTGAGAAAGGAGACCCTCTTATGATAAAAGAAGTACCGGATATAATTAATACAGCTGACTTACATAGATGTGATATAGACACTTATCATAATATTTTAATTATTTGTTCAAGTTGTTGGCAGAGTATTACACCTTTTGAAGAAAAAGTTGGGAATAAACCTGATCCATGTAAAGTTCCAGTTTTGAATTTAAAGACAAGAGAAATTAAAATTCTAGATTTTTCTGAAGAAAATGAACACAAATGAGTATTTTAAAGATTTAGAAATGAAGACACGAGCAGTGTATAGTGTAGCAGAGGAAGCAAGAAAAAAAGGGCTTGATCCTGTTAGTAAGGTAGAGCCTCCACTTGCTATGTCTCTTGCTGAAAAATGTTTGGGGTTAGTTTCTACTCTTTATCCACAATTAAATGATAGAAGAATTATTAATAGGATTTTAGAATTAGAAAAGGAATATGGGCAGTTAGATGTTGCTGTTAGTTTTAAAATTGCCGAGGAAATAGCAAAAGAGAAATTCTGCAAATTTAAGAATCTGTTAGAGGGAATTGAAGCAGGAATAAGGGTTGGCTTTGCTTATAATACCTTAGGTGTTGTATCAAGCCCAATAGAAGGATTTACTGGTTTAAAATTAGGCAAGACAAAAGATGGAAAAGATTATTTTATTGCTAATTTTTCAGGGCCAATTAGAAGTGCGGGGACTACGGCGAGTTGTGTTGTATTAATGTTAATTGATTATTTAAGAGAAATGTTTGGCTTTGCCAAATATGACCCAACAGAAAAAGAAATTAAAAGATATGTAATAGAAAATTATGATTATCATGAAAGAGTCACGAATCTACAATATCTTCCAACAGAAGAAGAAATAATTTTTTTAGCTAAAAATTTACCGATACAAATTGCAGGAGAGCCAACTGAAAAATTGGAGGTGAGTAATTATAAAGATTTAGAGAGAGTAGATACTAATTTTATCAGAGGGGGCATGTGTTTAATTTTTTCTGAGGGTTTAGCTCAGAAAGCAAAAAAAGGTTTCAGATTATTAAAAAGTTTGAAAGAAAAAGGTTTTAAGACTAGTGGATGGGATTTTTTAGAAGAGTATATTAAGTTGCATGAAAAAAGAGAGGTTGGAAAAGAGGACTCTTCTCCAGTTTATATTAAGGATTTGGTTGCTGGCAGACCTGTTTATGGTCATCCTTCTAAATCAGGAGGGTTTAGGTTTAGATATGGGAGAAGTAGGACTAATGGTTTTTCTGCAGCTTCTATTCATCCAGCTACAATGGGTATAAGTAACGGTTATTTGTCTATAGGAACACAGCTTAAAATAGAAAAGCCTACAAAAGGATGTGTAGTTACCTCTTGTGATAGCATTGATGGACCTATAGTAAAATTAAAAAATGGTAGTGTTAAAAAATTAAATAATTTTCAAGATGCTAAAAAATTATATCATGAAATTGAGGAAATTATATATCTGGGAGATATTCTTCTTTCTTTAGGCGATGTTATTAATAGAAATTATGATTTATTAAAGCAAGGATATGTGGAGGAGTGGTGGGAGTTAGAGTTGCAAGAGAAGGCAGGGGAAAAAGAAAATATTGATAAGTTTGATGTTGACATATATAAAGCAATTGAGCTTTCAGAAAAATATAAGATTCCTTTACATCCCGCACATATTTTTTATTGGACACAGATAAGTTTTGAACAGTTTTATGCTTTTTTGGATTGGTTAGGACATGCACATTTAGCTAATAAAATAATTCTTCCTTGGAATGAAACAGAAAAGGAGAGGTTTAGAAAAGGGAAAAGAGCTTTAGAGTTATTGGGGGTAGAGCATGATGTTACTACAGAGAATGTTGTTTTATCTGAAAATTTAAGTAAGAGTCTTTTAACTAATCTCGGAATTCCTTTAAAGATTTTAGAAAAAAAATTTCTTTCTGAAGAAATTAATAATATTTCAAATAAAATAAAAGATTATAAGGATGTTTTAGAAGCTATTAATAAAATTTCTAAATATGAGATTAAAGATAAATCAGGAACTTTTATTGGAACTCGTATGGGCAGGCCTGAAAAAGCAAAAATGAGAAAATTGACAGGAAGTCCAAATGTTTTGTTTCCTGTTGGTTATGAAGGGGGGAGGTTAAGAAGTGTAAATGAAGCTGTTAATATAGGAAGTGTTAAAGCTGATTTTCCTATTTATTATTGTAAAAAATGTGAAAGAGAGACCATATATTTTAGATGTGAGGTATGCGGGGAAGAGTGTAAAAAGATGTATTATTGTCCCGAATGTAAACAAAAATTTTTTTCTGAAAAATGCCCTGAGCATGTGAAGGGACAGAGTTATGTTAATAAAAGAATAGATATAAAGCATTATTTTGATCTTGCTATTAAAAAATTAGATTTGTTACCTACAGAAGTTCCTAAACTTGTAAAAGGAGTCAGGGGAACATCAAGCGAAGGGCATAATTTTGAGCATTTAGGAAAAGGATTGTTAAGGGCAATTTTCGGTTTGAATGTTAATAAAGATGGTACTATAAGATATGATGCTACAGAACTTCCATTAACTCATTTTAAGCCTAAAGAAATTAGGACTAGTATTGAGAGGTTAAAGGAGTTGGGATATACGAAAGATATGTATGGGAAAGAGTTAGAAAATGAAGAACAGATTTTGGAATTAAAACCTCATGATATTATTTTACCTTCATGTCCAGAAACTAAAGATGAAAAAGCTGATGATGTTTTTTTGAATATTGCTCATTTTATTGATATGCTTCTGCTAAAATTTTATGGCTTAAAACCTTTTTATAATCTTAGAGACAAGGAAGATTTGGTGGGGCATTTGGTTGTGTGTATGGCACCACATAATTGTGCGGGAGTTATCGGCAGAATTATAGGTTTTTCAAAAGCACAAGGAGTTTTTGCTAGTCCTTATATGCATGCTGCAATGAGAAGAGATTGTGATGGCGATGAAATGGCAGTTATGCTGCTTTTAGATGTGTTATTAAATTTCTCAACTAAATTTCTCCCATCTCATAGAGGAGGAACTCAGGATGCTCCATTAGTTTTAAATGTTAGAATAAAGGCAGGAGAGGTAGATGATCAGATTTTGGATTTTGAATTAGGGGAATATGGTTTAGAATTATATAGGGCTGCTGAACAAGGAAAACATTCTTCTGAAATAAATTTGGAAACTGTTAAAATAAGGTTGAAGGAGGGAAAAGACCCTTTTGTTAATATCTATTTTACTCATAATTCTTCTGATATTAATTTAGGAGTTATTAATTCTGCTTATAAAACAATTCCTAATATGCAAGAAAAAGTTAGGGGGCAGATGTTATTGGCTGAGAAAATTAGGGCAGTAGATACAAAAGATGTTGCAAGATTAATTATCGACAGACATTTTATGAGAGACATAAGAGGAAATTTGAGAAAGTTCTCTCAACAGGCATTTAGGTGTAGCAAGTGTAATGAAAAATATAGAAGGCCGCCCCTTGTAGGGAAATGTTTGAATTGTGGAGGAAATATAATATTTACTGTTTCTGAAGGTTTTATAATTAAGTATCTTGAACCAGCAATAGAATTGGCTGAGAAATATGAAATTCCGAGTTATATAAAACAGAGTTTAGAACTAACAAAAAGTTATGTAGAGAGTATTTTTGGTAAAGAAAAAGAAAAACAAGAAGGTTTGGGTAAATGGTTTTAAAGAACTAATTAATTATATAGAATACCTTGGTAATGCTTGTACAAAAATTCCTCCTCTTCCAGTTAAATCATTTTCATAATCAGAAATTATATGGTTAGCGAGATCTTGTATCGTTTTTTCAATATTTCCATTATGTTTTTTTAAACCCTTTATTATATTACAATAGAGAATTCCAGAATATTTAGATTTTACTTCTAATGGAGGATTATTATTTTTTAATTGGTTTTCTATTCCTTCTTTTACTCTCTCAATATCCGCTATATCTGGCAGATCTGAAACTTGTGAATCAAGCGACATCTTTATTTTTAAAAAAAATTAGGATATATAAAGATTTTGAAATTAAAAAGGCATGTAAAGCAAAATAGAAGGCAACATTAAGCTTCCCATTAAATGTGTTCTTCTTATTCCAAGTAAAATTGCAGACAAACCTGTAAAAGTTGAAATAATAAAAATCAATAAGCCAAGGAAGCCCGAAAAAATAAAAGAGAGTATAGTTAAAAATATCAAAACAGAAAGGGATAAAAATTTGTAATTGAATTTGTTTATATTTTTTGCAAATAGTTTTCCTATGTAAATGGTGAGAAAGAAAGCAACTAAACCAGAAATAAAAATTGTTATTGAAATTATAGAGAGATGAAGAAGATTTAAGGAATTTAAAACTTTTGATAATGCTAAAGCGGTTCCTGTTCTTGCTTTTTTTATAGAATATAAAGTTATGAAAGATAAGCCAGCAACAATTGTATTTATGCTGCCCAATAATATTAAAAATTGTTTTCTGTTAGTTTCTCCTGTTAAATCTGAACCTATAACTGCTGCTTGTGACGAGCCGAGAGAAGGAAGGAAAGTGCAGAGGGGGGCGGCAAGACAAGAAGCTATTCCAGAATTTGCCAATTCTTTTTTTGTAATTTTTATTTTTTTTAAAGGAGTTAGGGTTTGCTTTGGTATTTTTTCTTTTTTCATTAAACTTGTTATTAAGGAAGAAGAACCAAACAATCCAGTTAATAAAGGTAAAAGAGAATTTTTAATAGGTAAGTTTAGAGTCGCTAAACCCAAGAAACCAGAAAGAAAAAAGACGATTAAGGCAAATAATTTTGATTTTCTTTCCTTTATAATTAAATAGAGGGAAGCAAAAATAAGGATAAGAAACATTATTGTTTTTATATAAGAATATATTTTTGGCAAGATAAAAAGAAAAAGGGGAGTAAAAATAAAAATAATTATAATGCCTATACAACTACCATAGAGAGTATAAAGAATAGCTTTATAACCCCCTCCTTTATTGAGAAGTTCATGGCCAGGCAAAATAGAAAGGGAGGTATCTTCATCTGGAGCTCCTAAAAATATTGATGGAATAAAGTCAAGAAAGGTGTGAGTTATTGACATACTCACAATAAAAATTAAAGAAGCAAGAGGGGGGATAAAAGCTAGAGGCAGGGAAATGAGAAAAATAGAAATTAAATTTACATGGATTCCTGGGATTAGGCCAGTAATTAAGCCAGCAAAAATTCCAAGGACTAAAGCTAAAATTAATACAAGAATTTCAAGTAACATTTTTAATTTTTTCTGCCTGAATATGTAAATTTTGTTTATATTCTGTGACTTTGCCTTCAACTTCTATTTCTTGGTTTTCTTTTAAATTACAATTTGAACAGGTTATAGTGATGTTATTGTGTAGTTTAATTATTAAAAAATCATCATATGTTTCTACTTCTATTATTTTTCCTATTGTCTTTACTCTTTCATTTGTCTTTAATTGCGGGTAATTGAAAACTTGTTTTGGTTTTATTATATTGGGGAGAAATAAAAGAAAAAATATTCCGAGGAAAGACAGTGAGAGGGAAAGTTTCATGAGCCTCATTTTTAGATTAGAAAGATTTATAATTTAAAGTTTTTTTTAGTCAGTTATGGATATCGAAGAAAAGTTAGAATTGATAAAAGATTTTGCTGAGGAGATAGTTACAGAAGCTGAACTCATAAGATTATTTGAAACTGATGACAAGCTTGTTGCTTATGATGGTTTTGAACCGAGCGGGATAGCCCCTATACATTTTGGTTTGTTAAGGGCAACTAATTTGCGGAATATGTTAAAAGCAGGGATTAAATTTAAATTATATCTGGCAGACTATTTTGCTTTTATTAATAACAAGTTAGGTGGGAATCTGAAAAATATACAAACAGCAGGAAAATATTTTATCGAAGTATGGAAAGCTTGTGGAATTGATACAAAAAAAGTTGAGATAGTTTGGGCAAGTGAAATTATGGACGATCTTGCATACTGGGACAAGGTTTTGAGAGTTGCTAGAGAAATAAGTTTTAGCAGAACTAAAAAATCTTTAACAATTGCAGGAAGAAAAGCTACTGACAAGTTGTCAACAGCGCAACTATTTTATCCAAGCATGCAGGTCGCAGATATTTTTCACATGAAAATTGATATATGCCAACTAGGAATGGACCAACGAAGAGCGAATATGCTTGCAAGAGATGTCGCCCCTAAATTAAAATTCAAAAAGCCGGTAGCTGTTCATCATCATATTTTACTTGGATTGCAGGGATTGCAAAAAAAGGAAACAAAAGAAGAAACATTGATGGCTTCTAAAATGTCAAAATCTGACCCAAGAACCTGCATTTATATGCATGATTCTTTAGATGAATTAAAACAAAAATTAAGAAAAGCTTATTGTCCTGAAGGTATTGTAGAAGGGAATCCTGTTTTAGAGTATTTTAAATATATTATTTTTAAAAATATGAAGAGCTTGCAAATTGAAAGGCCAAGAAAATATGGAGGGGATATTAATTTTGGTAGCTATACTGATTTGGAAAAAAGTTATAAAGAAAAAAAGTTACACCCTCTTGACTTGAAGATGAGCTGTGCTGTTGAATTAGACAAATTAATCAAGCCGGTCAGAGCTTATTTTGAGAAGAATAAGAAAGCGAGAGAATTGTATAATACTGTAAGAAAATATATTATTACACGTTAATTTGTATAAAACTCCACAACATCTTTATCTTTAAGCTGATGTTTTAATCCAACTTTTTGATTCGGAAATTTGCTTGAGGGGCCAGTTATTCTTACTTCTTTAATTTTAATCCCTTTTTTAAAAATTTTTTCTGCTAATTGCCCTATTGTCGAGTTCGCAGGCATAATTATTGGTGTTTTGTCTACAGCTTTTCCTGGCTCTTTTGTATACACTCTTATTACTTCAGAATTTTCAAACAAAATTGATTTTAAATTCTCGAGCCCTTCAGAAGTTTTGCAAGAGACTAAACAACAAGGAAATCTTTTGGTTTTTATTCTCGCTTCAAATTTTCTTTTCTCTTCTTGGCTTAATAAATCTATTTTGTTTATCACAACTATTTTCTTGCCTATTGATTTTTCAAGAAAAGGTAGAGTTTCTTCTAATTCTTCTGGCTTTGTTATTACAACGAGAAGAATATCTGCTGTATTGGCTAAACCTTGCTCAAAATTTTCATGATTTATTGCAGGCATATCTATTATCTGGAACAAAAGGCCTTGATAATTCAATGCCCCCAGAATAGGCTTTTTTGTTGTAAATTCATATTCTGCAATTAGGGGTTTTGCATTTGTGAGTATAGAAAGTAAAGAAGATTTTCCTGAATTGGTTAAACCACAAAGAACAACCTGTATTCCCTGCTTTTTAATCCCTTCTTTTTTTCTTATTTTTTTCTGTCTTTCTTTTTTTTCTAAATATTGTCTTAATTTTTTAAATCTCTGCCTTATATTTGCTCTTAAGGCTTCAGCTCCTTTGTGTTGAGGCATGAATTTTATCATTTCTTTTAATGCCCCTAATCTTTCTTCATCTGTTTTTGCTTCTAAGTATTTGCTTTGAGCTTTACTAAATTCTGGAGATACATTAGTTGGCATAATCTTAAAAGAAAAGAGAAATTTATAAAACTAATCAACCAATAAAGAAGCTTTTCTTTTACTAATTTTTCCAGAAACAAGCTCCTCTAATGTTTTTTGTCGATATAGGTAATTTGCAAGACTGTCTGCGAGGAGAGTTATATGATTTGTTTTTTGATATTTTCCCCTTCTGCTTTTGATTAGGGGTCGCACTTCTACACATAGAAAAGTGAGATTTAAAGTTTTGGTTATTATCTCCTTTATTTCCTCTCTTTCTTTCCTTCTTAATTCTCCATCTACAAAAATTTCTAAGAAATTTTCTTGAGGATTTAATGCAGTTATGAGAGAAGTTGCCGTATAAACTTTAATTTCATGTGGACCGAAATTTTTATAATCCGTTTCAGAAACAATAAGATATCTCCAATTTCTTTTTGCTAATCTTGCGAAAAGCGAAGGAGGCTTTATCCTCTCATAAAAATTGATTGAAGTATCTGAGGGAAAATGAGAATAAACACCAACAAAAATTTCTGGAAACCTTCCATGATTAGATTCATCTATTCCAATATAAGCTGTCCCTTCTTTTTGCATTAACTTTTTTAATTAAATCAGTTATAAAAATCTTTTTAAGTTAGTTTTTTATTAAGTGTTAATGTTAGAAAAAAATTTCTTTGAAAGAAAAGCTGAAATTGTGGCAAGAGAGTTGTTGGGGAAGGTTATAGTTAGGAATCTTGGTAAAGAAAAATTAAAAGCGAAGATAGTTGAGACAGAGGCTTATTATGATGAAACAGATCCTGCATCAAGAGCACGCCAAAATGGAAATTTAAGAAGAACAATGCAAGATGAAGCAGGAACGATTTTAGTTTATGGTGTCCATAACAATTGGCTCATCAATTTTGTTACAGGCAAGAAAGGAAAAGCAGAAGCTGTTTTATTAAGAGCAGTTGAGCCATTAAATTTTAAAGCAAAAACTAATGGACCTGGTTTATTATGTAAGGCTTTAAAGATAGATAAGAGTTTTCATGACAAAGATGTTTTTGATATTAAGGATTTATGGTTAGAAGATTCAAAGAACGAAAAATTAGAGATAACAGAAGCGAAGAGAATTGGAGTTAGAGAAGATTTAGAAAAACCTTTGAGGTTTTATATTAAGGATAATAATTGGGTAAGTAGGAAATGAAAGGAAAGAAAAAAGCTGCCGTATTATTCACAGGAGGCAAGGATAGCTGTTTAGCTTTGTATAAAGTTAGGGAAAAGTATAAAGTTAAATTTCTCCTTATAATTTTACCAAAAAATCCTGATTCATATATGTTCCATAAACCAAACCAAGAATTATTAGAAAAACAAGCAGAAATGTTAGGTCTGCCATTAATTGCAAAAGAAAGTAAAGGTGAGAAGGAAAAAGAATTAAAGGATTTAGAAAAATTATTGGAATTAATTAAAAGCGAAATTAGTATTGTTGTTGTTGGTGGAATTGCTAGTTCATATCAAGGGAAAAGAATAGAAAGAATATGTAAAAAATTAGGATTAAAATTTTATGCTCCTTTGTGGGATTATTCTCCCGATAAAATATGGAACGAATTATTAAGGAAAAAATTTAAAGTTATTTTAACTAAAATAAGTTGTGAGGGTTTAGGAAAAGAGTGGTTAGGAAAAATTATAGATAAAGAAAAATTAGAAAAGCTTAAAGAATTAAGTAA
The DNA here is from genome assembly GCA_017609285.1 of Candidatus Pacearchaeota archaeon. GTDB lineage: Archaea > Nanobdellota > Nanobdellia > Pacearchaeales > GW2011-AR1 > JAFCEE01. The sequence goes on from JAFCEE010000002.1 coordinate 47,677, forward strand.
AAAATATAAATTTAGATTAGATTTTGAAGGTGGGGATGCAGAAACATCTGTTTTATATATGCCTGGTTTTAAAAAAGAAATAAAAATTAAATATAATGTGGAAAGCGAGGGAAGATATACGCATTTTTTGAAAGTAAATAAAATAGGATGAAGAATGAAAGCAGAATTTTATAAAGAAAAAATGAATAATGGTATAACGATATTATTTGAAAAAAGAAAACAAAATGTTGTTTCTGTTTCTTCAAGTGTTAAGGAAGGTTCAGCTTTTGAAACTGAGAAAGAAAAAGGAATAAGTCATTTTATCGAGCATTTAATGTTTAAAGGAACTAAGACAAGAAGTTATAAAGAAATAGCAGAGGAGATTGAGAAAAAAGGAGGTATTTTAAACGCTTTTACTGCAGAGGAATTTACAAGTTATTGGGCAAAATTACCTAAAAAACATTTTTCGATAGGTTCGGATATAGTTAGGGATTTAATTCTAAATCCTAAGTTTGATAAAAAAGAATTTGAAAAAGAAAAAAGAGTTATTTTAGAAGAAATTAAGATGTATCATGACAATCCTGCTTTGTACGTGATTGATAAAATTAAATCTTTAGTTTATAAAAAACCTTTCGGTTTGTCTGCCTTAGGGGGTGAGAAAAACATAATTGGTTTAACTAGAGATAAAGTAAAAGATTACTTTGAAAAAAAATACACAACAAACAAAATGATTTTTTGCGTTGTCGGAAATACAGATTTTGAAGATGTTAAAAAAGAAGCTGAAAAATTTCCAAAGAAAACTGCACGCGAGGAAGAATTAAAAGCAGAGAGAATTGGCAGGAGAAATGTTATTGAATTTAGGAAAGGGTTAAAACAGGCACATCTTGTTATTGGCATACCTTTTGATATTAAAGATAGGTATGCTTTTGATATTTTTAATACTTATCTTGCTTATGGAATGTCTTCAAAATTATTTGAAGAGATAAGGGAAAAAAGAGGTTTAGCTTATCATATTAGAGGGAACATAGAATGTGGCAAGGGATATAGTTATCAAGTAATTTATATAGGAACAACAAAAGAAAAAGTTAAGTTATGTAAAGATATTGTTTTGAAGGAAATTAGAAAAATAAAAAAACTTGAAAAAAAGGATTTTGATGAAGTTAAAGAGCAGTTAATTGGTTTAAGAGATATTGCAATTGAAAATAGTGAAGAAGTTATGACTGCTTTAGTTAACGAGGAAATCCTTGGAAATGCTTATGATTTTTATAAATACGAAGATTTTATCATGGATGTAAAATTAAGCGAGATAAGAAAGATAGGAAAAATTAAGAATTTTAGTTTTCTAACTTTAATCCCAAAATAAAAAATAAAAAAAATAAATTTTAACTAGATTTGTAGTTCCTTACAAGCTTGCCTATACCTATCGCTAAGACTGCCAAAGCTACAACCCAATTAAACCAAGTTCCACTAAATGTATCTGGTATGAGTTGTTCAAGTACAAGCAAGATACCAATTAAAGTAACAAGCCATGCAGTTAATTTTGCCATTTTTTTACCTCCTTTTATTTTTTAATTTATTTTTAAAAGAAAAAGTTATTTAAATATCTTTCCTTTACCGGGAATATGTTAATTGTTAAAGTTCCAGGTTTAAATTCTTTGAATAGAAATGCAGGCTGTAGAAATGCTGGAAATGCTATACTTGAAAAGTTAAATGAGATTTATAGTAATGAAAAAAAGAAAATCATAGATAAAAAATCGTTAAATATAGAAGAAATACATCTTGATAACAATAATTTAGATGAACAGGAAAAACTAATTTATAAAAATTCAAGAGATATTTTAGAAGAGCAAGATAAAGTTATCTTTTTAGGGGGAGACCATAGTATTAGTTATAGTATCGGAAAAGCTTTTTTTGATTATTGTAAAAAGAATTCAAAAAAGCCTTGCCTGATTGTTTTTGATGCTCATGCTGATTGTATGCCTGTTATGAAAAATCCCACACATGAAGAGTGGTTAAGAGCTTTGATAGAAAAAGGTTTTCCTGCTGAAAATGTTTTATTGGTTGGAGCGAGAAATTTAGAAAAAGAGGAAATTGAATTTTTGTCTGAAAATAAAATTAAACAAATTGGTATGGATAAATTGATGTTAAATTTAGAAGAACTTACTGATACAATAATGGAGTTTGCATTTGGAAAAGAACTGTATGTGAGTTTTGATATAGATGTTGTTGATCCGGCATTTGCTCCTTCTACTGGTTATAAAGAGGTAGGGGGATTAACATCAGGACAAGCTCTCTATATTTTATTGAGAATGAATAAGATGAAAAATCTAAAAGTTTTTGATTTAGTAGAGGTTAATAGTGAAAATGACAAGAAAAAAGATAGTATGACTGTTAAGTTAGCTAGTAAGTTATTGGCAGAGTTATTATAATTAGACTTTTAAATAAATGTTATTTAAAACAAAAAGGGAAAAATGAAAATTAATAGGGTAATTGGTTGTCTTATAATTTCAGATATTTTGATATTGTCAGCTTTTGGTTTAATCCTGCCTATTTTCGCTATTTTTGTTAAAGAGAGAGTTGCAGGAGGGAGTATTTTAGCAGCAGGAATCGCAAGCTCTATATATTTATTAACTAAGTCTATAGTTCAACTACCTCTTTCTCTCTATGTAGACACAAAAAGAAAAAAACTTTCTTTTATTTTGTTTGGAACTTTTTTAGTTGTCTTAGTGCCTTTGATTTATGCTTTTTCCCCTAATATTAAGTTTATTTTTGCTGCTCAGTTTATTTATGGTGTTGGGGCTGCAACTTTATATCCTGCATGGCTTGCTCTTTTTACTATGAATGTTGACAGAAAACATAGAGGCTTTGAGTGGTCTTTGTGGTCTACAGGAGTCGGCTTAGGGACAGCTATGGCAGCTTATGTAGGGGCAAGATTAGTAGGAGTAATTGGTTTTAAGAATTTGTTTTTTGTTGTTTCTGGCATGTCTTTTATTGGCATGCTTGTATTGTTTTTGATAAGTAAAAAAAATCTGGGGGATGTTCAAAAAGTAGGGAAAATTTTCCTTTCTAAAACAAATAAAAGATAAATAAAAAATGAAAAGATGTTTTATTTCTATAGAGATTCCTGAAAAAATTAAAGAGGATATGAAAAAAATTCAAAATCAGTTGCCAGAATTTAAAGGTAAGAAAACTAAGATAGGAAACTTACATTTAACTTTAAAATTTTTAGGAGAAATCAATGATGAGAAAATAGAAAGAGTAAAAGAAAAGTTAGAGGAAATTAAATTCGAAAAATTTAAAATTAAGATAAATAAAGTTGGAGTTTTTTCTGAGAAGTTTATAAAAATTGTGTGGTTGGGTGTTGGTGAGGAAGATGAGGAAAGCAAGAAATTATGGAACCTACAAAAAGAAATAGATGAAAAGTTAGAAAAGGTATGTGAAAAAGAGAAGAGATTTATGGGACATATTACTATTGCGAGAGTTAAAAATTTGAGAAACAAAAAAGAATTTTTAGATAAACTTAAAAAAATTAAAGTTAATCTCGAATTTCAGATTAGAGGGTTTAGATTAAGGTTTTCTGTTTTAAAACCAGAAGGACCAGAGTATAAAGATATAGAGATTTATAATCTGACATAATTAAAGAAAAAAAGAAATACACTATTAAAAAGATAATTCATACTTATATATTTTTCTTTTTGAAAATATGTTTTTTATTGCAAGTTTATTTATAAGTTATATTTATTTTAAATTATTTTGATGGGAAAAGACGGAAAAGAAAATTTTTATAAAATAAGGGTTATTGTTGAGAGCTTTGTTAGAAATGCTTTAGTTTTATCTAAAGATTATCCAAGTGTTTCTGAATTTGATAGGCAGTGGTATGAGAGAGTTTCTAAAGATACCGGTTTAAGTGTAGAAGAAGCAAAAAGAATTCATCATCCAGTATATTGGTATCTCATATCTTCTAATAATAGAGAATCTCCTTTAGAGTATGTGCAGGCAACAAAGCATGGTGAGAAAGATAGGATATGTTTTAGAGGTAGTTTGAATGAAGAGGATAATTTAATTAAAAAACTGACAGATGTTATATTGGTTAGGCATGGTGTATGTTTAGAATCAAAATTCAATAATCTTCGTCAACAAGTTTGAAAATTTCAGCTTTTTTACCTATTTCGGCTTTTAATTCTTTTACATCTTGTTTAATTATGCTTTTTATTGTTTTATATTTCTTTAATAATTTTTTTGCTGTTTTTGGACCTATTCCTGGAAAACCTTCTAGGATATACTGCAGGGTTTCTTTTTTATCAAGTGTTTTTTTTCTTGCTCTTATCCCCATATCTTTTCCTTGTTTTTTTGTAAGTAAGAAGAGAAAAGTGGCTGTGTCTTCATAATCTTTTGTGTAAATTATAGGTACCTTATATTTGAGCAATATATCAAGTAAAAACCCACGAATAGCATTCCCATGAATCCCAGAAGGTTCGTCGTTATAAAGTTCTCTTTCTTCTATGCCCTCAATTATTAGAAGGTAATTAGGATATTGTTTTATCTCTTCGAGTTGTTTTATTAACCTTTTATTAATCATACTATTAAGAAAATCTGAGACAGTTTTTCTTTCTATAGCTACATCTTTAATAATAAAATCCGCAACTTTTAAATGCTCAAATCCTATTTTTACTCCCAAAGATATTAATTCGGATATTACAAGAGAGTTTTTTTCATGTATGTCTGCTATTATTTTAGGCTTTATACTTTTCTTTACTCTCTTTTCTGAAAATATATCTTCAAACATTTTAAAACAATGTTTTCTGTTTCCCTGCAGTTTTTTTATTTTCTAAATTTTCTTTGATATGATTTATTGCTTTATACATTTTCTTTTCTTTATGGAAGGCTGCCCAATAATAAGCTTCATCTCTTGTACCTTTTGTTATTAGAATTATAAGTTTACCTTTTTGCAATCTAGCAGTACGACCTCGACGTTGAATTTGTCTTATTGCCGAGGGAATTGGTTCATAAAAAATTACAGTTGAAACTTCAGGTATGTCAAGCCCCTCTTCTCCTATTGAAGTACATACAAGACAATTTACTTTCCCTAATGAAAATTCCCTTATTAATTCCCTCTGTTCTTTTTGACTTAATCCTGTTTCTTCTTTTCCCATCCTTGATTTTTTTGCTTGTCCGACAAAAACTCTCGCATTTATTCTAGGAATAGAATTTAGTTCTTTGCAGATTTTTGTTACTGTATCTCTATACTGGGCAAAGACTATAATTTTAATTTTTTTATTCTTTTTTGATTCTTTTTCTACAATCTCTTTTAGCTTTAAAAGTTTGGGATGTTCCTGTTTCTTCGCGAATAAGTAAAGAAGTTTAGTGTGAGCAAGATTAAATTCTTTTTGTTTTACAAGTTGTTTAACTGCTTTACTCTTTCCCTGTTTTGCTTGATCAAATAGATTCTGTATATATGAGAGTAAAGATGAAAGAGTCTGTGTTTCAAGTAACTCAAGAGCATGTTGTAGCTTAATAGTTATTGCAACAACAGAAGCCCCTGCAAGAACATTAAAATGTTTATTTCCAGTAGCAATTACCCTTGTTATCTTTTTTTGAAGAGAAAGCAAGTTTTTTTTAGTTGGTCTTTCAAAAAGTAATTTACGATTTTTTAGTTCTCCTATTTTCCTATCAAAAATTTTCTTGAATAGGCCTTTAATTTCTTTTAATTCGGGAGGAAATTCTACTTTAATTATTTCAAATTCTAATTTTTGTAAATATTTTTTCACATCTTCGCTTTCTCTTGTTCTTATTTCCACAGCTTCTATGTTCAGATTTTCACAAATTTTTCTTATTTTTTCTTGTTCGTGTCCTGGGGAAGCTGTTAAGCCAAGGATTCTGGGATGTTTAGCTTGCTCCAAATATTTTCTTGCAACAAAAGTGTAAGAGTAATTTTTGATACATCTGTGGCATTCGTCTTCAATTAAAAGAGACACATCTTCTAACGTGTAAATGGAATTTTTTAAGTCATTAGCTATACATTGTGGTGTTGAGAAGACTATTTCAGCTGACCGCCATATTTTCATCCTTTTTTTTGCAGGGGTTTTTCCAGTAAATAATTCAAGAGAAGAAAATAATTCTGGCAAATGTTTTTTAAAGTAGTTGAAGTGTTGTTCTGCTAGAGGTCTTGTGGGAGCAAGAAAAAGTATTCTTTCTTCAGGATATTTAATTAGCCTGTTTATAGTTAGCATTAAAGCAATTAAAGTTTTTCCCAAACCTGTTGGCAAGACTACTAAACAATTTTTTTCTTTACAAGTATCATAAACATCTTGCTGATACTTACGAGGTTCTATATCTTTAAGATATTTTTTTATGTTCTCCATGTCTTAGAAAAGAGCTGCTCGATTTATATATCTATCATTAACTAACAAATCCCTTAAATTTTTTTGACATATTTGCTGTTTTTCTTACCCCCGATCTTGCGTAATATTCTATAGCTAGGTAACAAAGCCTGGGATTTTCTTTTCCTAATGGAAGTAATAAGGCATAAGGTCCTATCCAAGGAATTGCAGAGAGTATAGCAGTTCCTAATCCATAAATTTTTTCTACATTCTTTTTTTTATTTTTTCTTATTTCTCGTAGGGTCCAAAAAAACCTTCCTGGAGATGTGAAAAAACTTCCAATTGGTGGTGGAAGAAAAGCAAATGGAATTCCTGCTGTTAAAACAATTCCAAAATTCTTTAAAACATAGCGAGTGGTTTCATTATCAAGATCTTCATACATTTTGCTTGCTTGAGAATAATTTATTTTGCCTTTTTCATATAATTCCTGTATTCTTTTTCTTATTTCTGAAAAATAATCATCTTCTTGAAGAGATAACTCTAAATCGCTTTCTTTTGTTCTTGAATTTCCCTCTTTATTTAACTCATAAGAAATATTCATTCTAAATTAAGAATAAAGCATATCCCAATGCAATTATAGCAATTACTACAAGTATTGTGTAGAGAACTCGCGAGCCAAAGAAAATTCGTGAGCCATCAAGTTTTCCGATAGGGAGAAGGTTGAATGAAGAAAAATATACAGAAAGTCTTGCTAACTCAGACAAATTTAAAAGATAGGATAGAAAAGATAGGATAAAGCAAGAGAAAATTCCTGAAGCTGAAATTAAAGCAAGATGGAACTCTGTCATTTCTGTAAAGGAATAATAATCATGTCTTTTTACTGCTCTTGCTTCTGTGGGTTTTACTTCTGACTCTGTTACTGCAAACCACTTCACATAACCGAAAGTTAGAAAAGAGAGAATAAAAGGCAAGATTATACCTATTGGAATTGGTTTTTTGAAATAGCTTCTTTCATACAACCCATAACGTTGGAATGTCCAAATTTTTGTTTCTTCTTTTGATTCAAGATAATAAGCTGTTGCTTTTTTTGCAGCTATATAAACTGTTAAGATTATCGAAAAAAAGATTAATGACTTAAGAAAAAGTTGCGGATTAATAAAAGAATTTGAAAATGAAAGGATAATTATTGCTAATATTATGCTGATAATCTCTTTGTAGGTTAGCATATTCTCTCAATAGAAAAAGATTTTTATAAACCTTGCTATCTCAGAACTATAACTATAATCCTTATTTTGTTGCAATATAGAAAAATATATAAAGAGTAGCTTTTTAATTTTGTTAAGTGGAGGATTTATGATATGTTAAGAATTAAAAAAATTTCAGAGGTGTTAGGAAGGAATGCATATACTGATACTGGAGATTTTCTTGGGCAAGTTGAAGAAGTTAATTTAGCTGAGAACAAAGTAGATGGCTGGCGTATAAGGATTTCAGGAAATATGGCTCATCTAATAGGAGGAGCTCGTGGGATAATAGTGCCGCATCAGTTTGTTAAGGCAATAGGAGACATCTTTATAATAAACAAAGCCAGCTTGCCTATAAGAGAAGAAACTGAAGAAGAAGTTGAAGAAGTAAAAGAATTAGAAGTGGAATAAATTAATCTGAATTGAAAAAGGAAAAATGACAATACTTTCACACCCATTCTTTACAGAACAAGTTCTTCCCTTCTTATTGGTTTTTACTTTAATTTTTGCTATACTTGATAAGACAAAAATATTGGGAGAAGGTAAAAGACAAATTAATGCTATAATCGGTCTTGTTGTTGCTTTGATGTTAATAGCTTTTCCTTTTCCAAGAAGCATAATTGTTAATTTAATGCCTCTTTTGGCGGTGTTAGCTGTTATTTTTTTAGTTTTCATTCTTTTATATACTTTTGCTTCAGGAGAATCTGAATTTAAAACTCCAAAAGGCTTGAAAATAACTTTTGGCATTTTAATTGGTTTAGCTTTAATTATAGCTATTTTAGTCTTAACTGGATATTGGGACTTGGTTTTGAGAGCTGTTTTTGGGGGGGCTGGTTCAGAAATAGCTACTAATATCTTTTTTATTTTAATTATAATTGCTGCTATTGCTGTTGTTTTAGGAGCAGGCAAGGGTGGTGGAAGTTCTAAGAGTTAATTGTGTTTATTACATATAAGGGCTATATAAAACTATTAAATTTTTCGTTAATTATCAGATTAAGAAAATTATTAAGGTATTTTTATATTAGAATGTTTGATTATACGAATTTTAAAATAGACTTTTGTCAAAGTCAGAGATGGAAAGATATTTAAATAATCTTTTTCTTTTGTTAATATGTTAGGAATAATGTTACAAGGAGCTGGTTTAGGTTTTCAGAATTTGCTCAGTCAATTAGAGAATTTAGGTTTTTTTCAATATGTTTTGCCTTTTTTATTGATATTTGCAGTTGTTTATGCTATTCTTACAAGACTAAAAGTTTTTGAGAATAATAAAGGAGCTGCTCTTATAGTTGCTTTAGCTATTGGTTTATTGTCATTACAATTAGATTTTGTTCCTGCTTTTTTCCAGAATATTTTTCCTAAATTTGGTATTGGTCTTGCTGTATTGCTTGTTGCTTTGATATTAGCTGGAGCTTTTATTGCAGATGAAGAGAAAACTTACAAATGGATATTTTTTGGTTTAGGGGCTTTAATTTTTCTTGTTGTCGCCATTACTTCATTATCAGATTGGCAATTTGTTGGGAGTTGGTGGTGGAACCAATATGGTGGTTTAATTATTACCTTAATTGTTGTTATTGCTGCTGTAATTGGAGTTATTATAGCAAGTAAAAAATCTTAAAGAGAAAATGGCAATTGATATTTCAGGTTTAAGTTATTTTATGCCTATTTTTGGTTTTCTATTTGTTTTTGTTATTGTTTATGCTCTATTATCTAAAACAGAATTATTGGGAGATAATAAATTCATTAATTTACTTATTAGTTTTATTATTGCTGTTATCTTTTCTACTTTGGGGAGTATGCAGGAGTATGTTCAGACAGTTACGCCATGGTTTGTTGTTTTAGTTATTGCTTTATTTTTTATACTCATTATTATTGGTTTGAGTCAACAAAAAATTAGCGAGGTAATGAAGCCAGGTTTTGTTTGGGTTTTTATTATTCTTCTTATACTTGTGTTTTTAATTTCAGCAATAAAAGTTTTTTCTATATGGCAGCCCATTAAAGAGTTTGTTACTATGGAAGGGAGTATTGCCGGAGCAATAATCTTATTGATTATTGCTGCTATAACTGCTTGGGTTTTGACTAAAAGTTAGGATAATTTGTTTGTTTATCTTCTTAAATAGTGTTCTATTCCTGACTTCTTTTTACCTGTCTTTTTTACTTGTTTCTTTTTTGCTGTTGTTATTTTTGTTTTTGGTTTTTTAAAGCTAGGAAGAGCTTTAGAAAAAGATTCTTGCATTAAGAACATTTCTTTTTTTATATCTTGTAAGCTTTGTCCGTAACTGCCTATCTTTCCTATAATTGATGCTTGCAATTTGTCAATTATTTCTTCTATTTTTTTGAGTCTTTCATCTATGTTTTTAATTTTTCTTTCTGCTGTTGTTTTAAAATTAGAAAATAAACCTAATTCTTTTTTTAATTTGTTAAGCTTTTCATCTACTATTTGTTCTGCTATGTCTGTTACTGTTTCTGTTTCCATTTGAGGTTGATAAGGTTGATATTCTGGGTAGTATGTTTGAGGAGTTGGATAAATATATTCGGGAGTTTCTTCTATAGTTTCTGCAGGGACTGGAGCAGGCTCTGTTGGTTGTGGTTGTATTGGAGCTGTTTCTGGAGGAGCTTGAGCTATTTCAGAAGCTTGTGGTTGGGGTGTTGTAGTCGGTGAAGGAAGAATAGATGGTTTCATCTCTTCTGCCTCTAAAGATTGGGTTTCAGGGGAGGTCATGGTTTGGGGAGGAGCCATTCCTTGTTGTGTTTCATCTGGAGAAATAGCTGCTTTAATTTTTGCCTGCTCTAAAGCTTGTTGTATTTCAAGAGGTTTAACTCCTTGTTCTTTTAGTTGTTGACTTATCTGCTCGTCAGATAAACCTTTTTCTTTCATAGATTTTACTTGGTCTAGCAAAGGCATTTTATTTTTTTAGTGGCTCAAATATTTTAAATTGTCTTTCTAACATTTCTACCTCGCTTCTTCTGGCTCTTTTTTCTATTTCTTCTGTTAATCTAAGCAAAGTAGTTTTTATTTTTTTAATATCTTCTTGCATCTCTTGTACATCTAACTTTAATTCTGTTACTTGTTTGTCTAGATTTTCTTTACTTTCAATTAAATTCTGTCCTATTAATAAAACTCTTTCTTTTAATAATCTTTGTCTTTCTTCTATATCTCTGAGTTTGGTATTAAATTCTGTTAATAATGGAGTTACAAAATCCTGTTGTTCTTCTGGCATTTTATTTCCTCTTTTCTTTAAGAATAAAGAAGATGATATTTAAAAATTCTTCTAAAGATGATTTTAAGAGAAATTCTTGCAGAAATTTCTTATAGACCAAGGTTTTAATTCTAAGAAAAATTTATATAAACCGTTGTTTTTCTTTTTTCAACTTTTGGGAAAAGGAAAAAGAGGAAAATGATGTTCAAAAAAGGCACTGCCTTGTATGCTTATGAGGTTATGAGGGAAGTAGGAGAAGATGTTATGTATATTAATTATCTTGGAAGTCCTTTAATTCCAAGCTTATCCGATAATGCAGAAGTTATGGCTAGGACAATAGATGCTTTAATAGAAAGTCCTAATGTATCGAGAATAGTTTTTGTTCAGCAAAGAAACTATAATTATGACTTTAGAGAAGTTTCTTTGTTGCTTGAAATAGCTCAATTATACACATATCTTGTAAAACAAGAGAAAATTTTAGGCCCTGAAAGATTAGTTATGCAGTGTCAGCAATGTTTGGGAAAAAGACATAATGATATGACTTATTTTCTCATGTTGCTGAAACAAGACCCCATATCTGCTTATTTAGAGGCTAAAAGATTTCTGAGAGAAGAAAGAAATTTGTTAGAGAAAATTCCTGTTGAATGCAAGGTCTGCCAGATGAATTATATAAGGTTATTAGAGAAAATTTCAGCTTTAATGGAAAATCTAACTTTGATTAAAGAAGCAAGTCCTTTTTTAGATAGTCATAAAATAGGGGGCAGGGAGATATACCAACAGTTCTTTAGGCCTGACATTATTCCAAATTTTACTTTTACAAGATTAGTTGCCAGTCTTCCTGAGGACGCAGAGATTATTGATGAATATACCATAGGAAAAGGTTATGATAAATCTACTGTTACGATATTAAAGAAAAAAAATGAAGCAAAATATATCTATCATTTAACTCCTCCTGAATATGTTTTAGATGAGGACTTTCATTTGTTATTGAATCTAGCAAGAAATGTTTTAATAGAGCATAGACCTAGACAAGAGGAATTTACAGATATTGAAAGGACAAGACAGGTTTTTTTTAATGTATCAAGAGATTTATTACAGGAGTTGAGTGGGAATAAAAAAATTAGTCTGACTTATAATGAGTTGAATAAATTAGCAACAATATTGGTTAGGCATACAATTGGTTTTGGTTTATTAGAGGTTTTGTTGCAAGATTCTAAAATACAAGATATTGTTTTAAATGCACCTATTGCCTTAAATCCTATTTTTGTAAGACATCAGAATTATGATGAATGTTTAACTAATATTTTACCAAGTCATGAAGATGCTGACTCCTGGGCTGCTAAATTGAGGATGTTATCAGGTAGGCCTTTAGATGAAGCAAACCCTATTTTAGATACTGACTTGTTGCTGGGAAAAATAAGGGCGAGAGTAGCTGTAATACAACAACCTTTATCACCGAGGGGCTTGTCTTATGCTTTACGTAGACATAGAGAAGAGCCATGGACTCTTCCTTTATTTATCAAGAATAAGATGATAAATAGCTTTACTGCTGGTTTGCTTTCCTTCTTAATTGACGGTTCTAGGACAATGTTGATAGCTGGAACTAGGAGTTCAGGTAAAACATCTATGTTAGGAGCTTTAATGTTAGAGATTATGTCTAAGTTAAGAATAATATGTTTAGAGGACACCCTTGAGCTTCCTGTTGAAAGTTTAAGAAAATTAGGTTATGATATTTTGAGAATGAAAGTCAGGTCAGCCTTATTACAAAAAACTACTGAGGTGGCGGCAGATGAAGGTATAAGAACTAGCTTAAGGTTTGGTGATTCTTGTTTGATAGTAGGCGAGGTTAGAAGTATAGAGGCAAAGGCTTTATATGAAGCTATGAGAGTAGGGGCTTTGGCTAATGTTGTTGCAGGTACAATACATGGAGCTTCCCCTTATGCCGTATTTGATAGAGTTGTTAATGATTTGGGAGTTCCTGTTACAAGTTTTAAGGCTACTGATGTTGTTTTAGTTTGTAATCCTGTTAAATCTCCGAGTGGATTACAATCATGGAAAAGAGTAGTCCAATTATCTGAAGTAAGGAAATACTGGACTAAAGATCCTCTTGAGGAGAAGGGTTTTGTCGATCTGCTTAAGTATAATGTTGATAAAGATGAGTTAGAAGCAAGTCAAGAATTAATTAATGGTGATAGTGAAGTTATAAAACAAGTAGCTTCTGGAGTGAAAGGATGGGCTGGGAATTGGGATGCTGTTTATGATAATATTCTCCTTAGAAGTAGAATAAAAGAGGAATTAGTTAAGGTGGCTGAAAAATTAAAACAACCAGAACTTTTGGAAGCTAAATTTAATTCTCTTGCCAACAACGCTTTTTATGAAATATCTGAGCAGGTAAGAGAAGAAATTGGTTTGCCTGTAAGCGAGAAAGTTTTTCCTTTATGGCAGGAATGGTTGAAGAAGGAAGTAAAGAGAGTTAAAGAGAAAGGCGAGATTTAGTAAGGTTTATAAAGTTACTAAAGGTTACTTTTAGTAACCTAATATGCCTGACGCTGTAGTAAAAATAGATAAGGAACTGGTAAAGAAAATTGAAAACTTTATTAGGAGGAATAGGTTTCTTTATACAAGTAAGAAACAGGTAGTTAATTTAGCTATAATTGAATTTTTAAACTCACATACACTTAAACTTAAGAGTAAAGGTAAAAAAAAGAGGTAAAATGCCCAATATTGATGAAATTTTTAGGAAATACGGGAGAAAGTTAGAGCAAGAGATTAATACAGAAAGGTCAGACGTAGGTAAGTTTAGTAAAGAGTATCTACAATTTAAAAAAGATATGTTGCCAGAATTATCAAGATATGAAAGCTGGTGTCATACATTAGGGAATATTATCCGATTAAAAGTGGCAAGGAAAGACGAAGAAAAAATCCAAAAACAGTTAGATATAGCTCATCTTGACGTAAGTCCAAGTCAAACAATAACCTTGGCTATAGTTTCTCTTTTACTGATTTTTTTTGTCGGTGTTTTAATTTCTCTTGCCTTATTCATAATTTCTGGAGACTTTCCTTTTATATTTCTTTTTTTAATTTTAATAGCGAGTTTGTTTTTATTTTATTATTTTTATTCAATGCCAGCGAGATTAGCTAATAAGTGGCGTTTAAAAGCTTCTTCGCAAATGGTGCCTTGTATTTTGTATATTGTGGCTTATATGAAACACACCTCTAATTTGGAAAGAGCTATAGCTTTTGCTTCTCAACATCTTTCTCCTCCTTTGTCTTTAGATTTAAGAAAAGTTTTTTGGGATATAGAAACAGGAAAATTCACTAACATCAAAGATTCTTTAGATTCATATTTAGAGACATGGAGGGAAAGCAATATAGAGTTTATAGAAAGTTTTCATTTAATAGAAAGCAGTTTATATGAGCCTTCTGAAACAAGGAGAATAGAGGTTTTGGAGAGAGCTTTACAAGTCATTCTTGATGGTGTATATGAAAAAATGTTAAAATATTCTAGAGAAGTTAGAAGTCCTTTAACTAACTTGTATATGTTGGGCATAGTCTTACCTACTTTAGGTATTGCTTTACTACCTCTTGCTTCTACTTTGTTGGGAGGGGTTTTGCAGTGGTATCATGTTTTTATTTTGTTTAATTTAATTATACCTTTTTTTGTTTTTTATTTAACTAGTGAAGTGTTATTGAAGAGGCCTGGAGGTTATGGAGAAACAGAATTACTTGAGATGAATCCTAGGTATGCAAAATTTAAGAGCAAGAAGCCTTACCTTACTGCTTTTTTAATATGTGTGCCTTTTTTAATTATTGGCTTATTACCATTTATATTTCAGTATACTGGCTTCCCTGAAATTATAGGTTTGGAAAAAGACTATAGCTTTTCACAATTTGGAATTAAATTTTTGCAGGATATGAAGCTTTTTGATTTTAAATCTGTTGAGGGAGGCGGAGTAGTCGGACCTTATGGATTATTTGCAGTTATATTAGGTTTATTTATTCCTTTTTCAATAGCTTTATTTTTTTCAATAGCTTATAACAAAAAAACAAAAGAGTTGATTAAAACAAGAGAGGAGAGTAAAAAATTAGAGAGTGAATTTACTAATAGTTTGTTTCAGTTAGGAAATAGATTAGGAGACGGTACTCCTGCTGAAATTGCTTTCGCTCATATTGCTGAATCAACAAGAGGACAGGTTACAGAAGGTTTTTTTAGAACTGTAAATACTAATATACAACAACTTGGAATGTCTCTTGAAGAAGCTATTTTTAATAAAAGGAGAGGAGCCATTATTTATTATCCTTCTGCTTTGATTTCTACAAGTATGAAAATCTTGGTAGAATCTGTAAAAAAAGGTTTACAAGTTGCAGCAAGAGCATTAATGAGCATTTCTGAATATATTAAGAATATATACAAGATTAATGAGAGAATGCGTGATTTGTTAGCTGAAGTTGTTAGTGATATGAAGAGTAATATGACTTTTCTTGCTCCTCTGTTAGCTGGAATTGTAGTAGGTTTGGCTAGCATGATTACTATTATACTAAATAAATTACAAGTTATGTTTGAGATGCAAGGAGAATTTGAAGTTACTGGTTTAGGAAATGTTTCTGGTATACTTGAAATTTTTGATTTAACTGCTATGATATCACCATATTTTTTACAAGTTGCGATTGGAATTTATATTATTGAGATTATTTTTATTCTTTCTAATACATTAGTAACAGTAGATGCAGGAGAGGACAAGTTAAGGGTTGTATATGAAACAGGAAAAAATTTGAAGAGAGGAATAATACTTTATTTAATTGTAAGTTTTATAGCTATACTTTCTCTTGCTTTGTTAGCGAGTATAGCTTTAGGAGGATTAAGTGTTTAGTTAAATTTATATTTATAGAAGGATTGTGAAAAATATGAAAAGAGGAAAAAGAGAGAAGGGTAAGAGTGGCGCTATAGAATTAGAAATGTTAGCTTGGTGGATTATAGCTTTGATTATTCTTGTTTTGATTATTATTGCTTATTTTATTTTGTCAGAAAAAGGAGCTGGCATAATTGAACATATGAAGAATTTGTTTAGGTTTAGAAGATGAATAAAAAAGGGGCTGAACTTGCGATTAGGAAACTGGTTTTGATAGTAATTATTCTTCTGGTTTTGTTTATAGCTTTACTTGCTTTTGTTCCTATGTTTAGGGAAAAAGTTTTAGGATGGATTAGGGGTTTGCCAGAATATAAATACGAATATGATGAGGAAATTGATGTTAGTGAGTTAAGTGATGAGGAAAGGGCTGGTTTGTGTTCTGGAGATTTGTTTGTAGGAAAAATAAAAGGAGAAACTGAGAGGGCAGGAGGAACAAAAAGCTTTATTGATATTTATTACGACGAGTTTGGAATAAAAACCTTGCTTTATTGGAGTGGGAATGACAGAAATGCTGAAATAAAAGTATTTATTCCAGGTTGGTTTTGGGGTAAGAAAGATGTTGTTGTGGCAGAAGTGAAAAATAGAAAAATTAGTGTAAAAAAAGAATTTTTAGATAAAAGTGAGGCATATATTGCTTTGAATAATAAAATAATAAAAGAAACAGATAGGGAGTGGGGGTTGCCAGGTACAGAAGTGTTTGAACTTTTAGATAATGCTTATTATAGATCAGGAAATCTTATTTGTAGAACTGAACTTTCCCAATTTCAAATATGCGAAAAAGCGTGGCAGGAATTAAAAAATAAGAAATTTACTCTTATTTTTAAAGGAAAATGTGGGGTAGATAAAAATAATATTATTAACTTTAGAGAATGGGGTACCTGTTGTTTAGAAGTTAGCAATCTTTTCTTGAAAACAGGAGAAAAAGAACAGCAATGGTATTGGACACCAGATAATACAAATTTTTGCGAAGAATTTTCTAATTATGATTTTGACTTGATATTTGATACAAAAACACAATTTTGGAAAGTTAAAGTTTGGATTCCTGAAAAAGGAGAAGTTTTGTATTTTGGAGGAGGAGATTGTTCTCAACCTTTAGGTTATTATAATTGTGAACTCGGATTTGAAGAGGGATTTGAAAAATATGGTGGGGTTTATGTTAGAGATGATGTAACTTGTAAGGAAGTAAAAGAAAAAGTGGTAAAGAAAGGAGAGTTTGATAAAATTAAAAATTTAATTAAAAATAATTATTTTATTCTAAAAAGAGAAAATAAACCTTTGATTGAACCTTTATGTATAGATAGTGATGCGAAAACTAATCCGATAAAATTGAGATTTAAAGGTGGTTTTCTTGGACTTAGTAGTGGAGATGTTTATTTTGTTTGGCAAGCTGAAAAAAGAAAGGTACTTGCTTCTGAAAAAATTAACTTTATTCTTGAAGAAGAGGACCCATTAGTGTATGATGCTGCAGAATTTGAAGCTGAATTAAATTCAAAGGGTAAAGATTCTGAGATATTTAATCATATAAATGATATATGGGAAAATAATATAATTTTGTATATCCTAAAAGCAAAAGATTTAATAGAATTTATTGATAGGGTGACTTTAACATTCAATAACGCTGAAGATGTATTTTATATTTTTCAGGGAGAACAGCCCTGGGATGACATTAGAAGAAACAGGCCTTATTATTTAGAATCTTGGCATAATCCTGGTTATTGTCTTGATAAATACAGGGGAAAACATGATTGTAAGTTTTATAATTCAGACAAAAAAGAAGAAAGGATTTGCGAAATTAAGGATGATGGTAGAATATGTTTGGTTGGTAAGGAGGAAAAATGTGGAGAAACTTGTTTTTGTGAAGAAGATTATGAGGACGGTGATGAGTTAATTATATCAGACCTAAATATAGTTAAAGAAAGATGGAAAATTGAAAAAGAATTTTGGGAAGGAAAAGCATATTTGTATTTAAATAAAGAAGGGAATTAGAAAGATGAGAAAAAAAGCAGATATATTAATGCCGGAATTTTTGAAATTGATGATAGCAGTAATTGTAATTGGTTTGCTTTTATATTTAGCTTATCAACTTTACGGAATTTTTATAGCTAAATCTGATTTAGAAAAAGCAAGAAGTACTTTAAATCAGATTGTTGGGAAAATAGAAAGTTTAGAAGAAGGTGAGAAAATAGATTATATAATTAATAGTCCTGAAGGTTGGAATCTTTTATTATATGAAGATGAATCTTTATGTGATGGTGAGAAATGTTTATGTATTTGTGAAAAGAAAACTAAGAATAATTGTAAGAATTATGGTGTTTGTAAGGCTTTTCCTTATGAATATGAGCCATTTATAGAGGGATATTTTAATCCTAGGGAAATTGACAATGCACAGGTGCAATTTGGTATTTACCATTCTAAAAAAATTTTCCTTTCTAAAAATGATGGGATTATTTATTTTTTAAAAGATAAATTACATGAAAAAGAGAGAGATGTTTTAAATAATTTGTTAGTTTATGAATTTAAAAAGAAGAAGATTGAGAGTTATCTTAATGATTTTATTAATTCTGGAGGAAATAAAAAGTATTCTCAATTATATATGGCTATTAAAGATTATTTTGATAATCATAATTTGAAAGGAATTTTTAAAGTTGAAACAGAGGAAAAATATAATGAGGGGAGACCAATAGTTAAATTGGGAGAGATTTATTTTAAATTTGAAAAACCTGAAAGATTCAGAGTTCAAGCAGGATTATGGAATATATATAAAACAACTAAAAAAATATCTGATGATAAAGGAAATATTTATGTAATTTCATTTATAGCTGATTTATCTAATTATGAAAATGAAAACTAAAAAAGCCCAGATGTCAGAATTATTCAGGTATTTGTTGTGGATAGTTGTATTTTTAATTTTAGGGACAGGCTTATATTTGATGTTAAAAAAACTGATAGGATAAAAATTTAAATTAAAGAGTATTGGTAAGGAAATGTTAAGAGGAATAAAAAGAGGGAAAAAAGCAGCATTAAGTGCGAAAATGATAGTCACAATTATCTTACTTATAATGGGTTTTATTATTTTACTTTTTTTTATGTTGAGATTTGTTTGGACTGAAAGAGTTGATAAAGAGGTTTGTCATGAATCTGTGATTTTAAGAGCTACTTTACCTTCTATTGTCAAAGAATATATTCCTTTAAAATGCAAGACAGCTAAATACTGCATAACTACTAGTGGATTTTTAGGAATTGGTGGTGGAAAATGTAATGGTAAAGGAGAGGCTTTTCAAGGCGAGAAAGGTATAACTAAAGTTAAAGTTAAAAGTAAAGAAGATATAGAAAGGTTTCTTGCTAGAGAAATTATTGATTGTTGGAGTATGATGGGAGAAGGAAAAGTTTCTTTGTTTACTCAGCATATGGCTAAAAACTTTGGTGTTGGAGGAATTAGTTCTTCTTGTGTCATATGCAGTAGAATTGCTTTTGATAATGAAAGTTTAGTTAAGGCAGGGATTAATTTTAGTGAGATTGATGTTTTAAATTATATGGCAACTCATAAAGCTCCTAATAAAGATGTTTCTTATCTTGAGTATTTGGTGGGGGAAAAAGGAAAAATAAGTATAAAAACTGATGAAGATATCAAGGAAGTTGTGAAGTCTTTTTCTGAAATTAAAGAAAGTGAGACCTTTAAAAAAGAATTTAAGGAAGAAGATTTGAGTGGAGAGATAAATTTGGAAGAGGTTTCAGAAGAAGAAATAAATAAAGCTGATGAAACACAGAAGGAGTTTGCTATTATGTTTATGCAGGTTATAGCTCCTAAACATTCAGATGTTCTGAAAAATACTGCTTATGTTGCTTTTGGCGGAGCAGGAGCTAGCGCTATTTTATCCCCTATAACTACAATTAAGGTTATTGGAAGCGTTGTTTTTTGGAAAATAGCTCTGCCTGTGGCTGCTCTTTTCACAGCTGGCCAACACGTTAATGTTATGATACAGAGAGATATTGCAGCAGGTTATTGTGGAGATGTTTCTGTTGGTGGAGAGGCAAGAGATGGTTGTTCAGTAGTCAGGACAATAAATTATAATATAGATGATTTAACAAAATATTGTTCTATTATTGAGAGCATACCTTAAAATGAGAAAAACTGGAATGTTAATACTTGGAGAAATAATATTTTTTTCTTTAAATGCTGTTTTTTTTATAATTATGTTAATTTTTGTTGTTAGTAATGCTAATGGCAAGCCTATTTATGAACAAGCATATGCTAAACAAATCGCTTTAATGATAGATGAAGCAAAGCCAGGTATGACTTTTTCTTTAAATATGCGGGATGTTGTTGAGAAATATGATAGGGAGTTGTCAGAGATTATAAAAATAGACAATAATGAAAAGAAAGTTGTTGTTAAATTAGGTTCAAGAGGTGGTTATAGTTATAGATTTTTTACTCAAGCTAAGATAGAATCTAAAGTTCAGGAAAAATATAATATTATAATCAGTGTAAAGGAAAATGAATAATTTATTAAGGAATAAAAAGGGAGGAGAAAAGTATCTTAGTATTTGGTGGTTTTTTGTTTTAGTTGTTATTGCTGGTGGAATTGTTATGGTTATATCTGCTTATAATGTTTCTGATATTTCTACTAAAAAATTAGAATCATATATCTTAGTTACGAGATTTGTTGATTGTGTTGTTGATTCCGGCTATTTAAATGAAAAATTTTTGGCTGGGAATTTTGATATCTTTAAGAGTTGTTATTTAAGTAGGGAAATTATAGAGGATGGAAAACATTATTTTGCCTATGAAGTTTACAAACTTAATGATTGTAAATATGAAAAAGGAATGTTGAAATGTAAAGAGCCATTAATTTCAAACTCTTTTGGCGTAACCGATTTTAAAAATCAATGTAAGATTAAAGAAAAAATGAAAGAAGCTAAACACTATCCTGAATGTTCTGAAAAGAAGATTTATGTTTTAAGTAAAGAAAAAGAAAAATTAATGATGTATGTTGTTGCTGGTTCAAATCAAAAAATTAAGAAAGAAGTACTTTAAAATGGTAAGAAAGTTAAGAAGTAAAAAGGGACAAGTACCTTCTGCACTAACTTGGATTGTTGCTTTTCTTATAATATTTTTTATTATGTTCTTGTTTGTGTCTGCTTCACTTATTATTATAGGAAAGAGGAAAATTCCGATAGTTGAAGGGGGGAAAAGTAAGATTGGGATCGAAAAGGCGAGAAGAAATTTAATAGAGAGTGAGATACTTTTTGCTTTATTAGAAACAAAAATTTATGGCATTAAATTAAGAGAAAGGATTTTAGAATGGAATAAGATACAACCTATTTCTAGTGAAGAGAGAGAGAATACAAGAAAAAAAATTGAAAATGAAGTTAGCGACATTCTTTTTTTATATGAAAACTGCAAATATATTTTTGATGTAGATGCTGTTCCTGAAAATTTGAGAAATATGCCTGTAGATCCAAGAGGAGCAGGGCCTTATTATAGAGCAATTTCTTATTATAAATTAAGAAAAACAAACATTCAGCCTGTTACAAGCGACCCTCGCGGAATGCAGTATTTTACAAGCTATTTTAATGCTCTTTTAAATCAAGCATCCAAAATAAATATAGGAAAGGAAAATCCAATATGGGTTAGATTTTATTTAGAGTGTTAAAATGAAACGTAAAAAGGGAGCTACTATCATTTCAATTTTGTTACTTGTGTTTATAGCTTTGGCTTTATCTGCCTCAACTTTGTTTGTTCTTCTAACTAATGAGAAAGTAGAGAAGATAATTTCTGATGCAAGATTTTTGGAGAAAGTTTATTTTAAAGAAGAGCAGATTAAATTTTTTTTGAATCAAAATGTAAGTGTTGAAGAGGCCGTCAGATTAATTGAAGGGGCCAAATTAGTAGGAGAGGAAATTGAAATTACAGAAGAATTAGAAACTAAAGAAGGTAAAATTAATGTAGTGTATAGATTTAAACCAAACAAAAATAGGGAAAAGATTTAAAAATATACCCGACTTAAGTTAAGCAAGAAAAAGATGGTGAAAAATAAAAAAGGAGCTGAACTTACTATAGGAACTTTAGTTGTTATAGTTTTAGCTATAATAGTTTTAGTTGTGTTAGCTTTGGGATTTGGAACTGGCTGGACTAATTTGTGGAGCAAGATTACAGGTTATTTTTCTCCAGTTAATGTTGATGCTGTTAAGCAGGCTTGCGTTTATGCTTGTACTACTAATGCTAAATATGATTGGTGTTATAGGGTTAGGGAGATAAAGTATGAACAAGGTCAGCCAAAAATAAAAATTACTTGTGATAGTTGGAGTAATGATAAACTTGCTTTAGGAAAATCAGAAAATTTGCCTTCTCAACTCCTACATATGCTTGAGAAATGTGATAATATTGAATGTCCTAGCGCAGAAGGATCAGAAACTTCACCCACAAGTAGAGATTCAGAAACAGCCCTTCCTGAGGGGGGAGGATAATTTAACACCAAATTTAAAAACATCTTTTTCTTATTTTTAGCATGAATAAAAAAGGTTTTGAGTTAACTATTAACACTCTTGTTATAATAGTTCTTGCCTTACTTGTTTTATTAGCTTTAAGTTTAGCTTTTACTGGAGGATTTAAGAAATTCTGGCGAGAAATTAAGGGTTATTCTGGGAGTGAAATTGATTCTTTGAGTAAGATATGCCAGAGTCAGTGTGTTCAGGGAAATAAGTATAGTTTCTGTTGCGAAAAAAAGATATTGGGTAAGGAAGAGATAACATGTTTAGATAAAAGGTTAAATGTTGATTGTGAGATAAGTTGCAGAGGAGTTTGTTGAAATGTCAGAATTTGTATATCCTGAGAAAAGAAAGAAGAAGAAACATAAGAAAAAAGAGAAAAAGAGATTTCCTTATAAAAAAGGTGGAAAGTATAGAGGTAGTAAGATAAAAGGTTGAAGTTAGAGAAAAAAATTTAGATTTTAGCAAATCTTAAAAAGCTTTATTGATAAAATATTAAATGATTAGCTTTTTGATTTTCCTTGCTTTAATCTGGCTTGTAATAGCTTCAATGCAAGATATAAAAAAAAGAGAAGTTCCAAATTGGTTGTCTTTTTCCCTTATTTTGTTTGCTTTAGCTTTTCGTTTGATTTACTCTGTTATTAATTCTGATGCTTGGTTTTTTTTGTTTGGCTTATTCGGTTTTATGATTTTTTTCTTGTTAGCTTATATGTTTTATTATGCAAGAGTTTTTGCTGGCGGCGACGCTAAACTTTTAATGGGTATTGGGGCTGTTTTACCTTTAAGTTTTAGTATGTATTATAATTTGATTTTATTCGGAACCTTTATTTTTCTTTTTTTGTTAACAGGAGCAGTCTATGGTTTGGTTTATTCTTTTGTGTTAGTTGCCTTAAACAGAAAAAAATTTTCTAAAGAGTTTTTTAAGCAGTTTAAATTAAGAAAAAACCTAGTTTTTATCTTTTTAATTCTAGCTTTGACGAGTTTGATTTTTGTTATTTATTCTAGAGAATTTTTATTATTACTTTTGCCTTTCCCAATTTTTATTTTCCCTATGCTTTTTATTTATGCTAAGGCAGTAGAGGAGAGTTGTATGGTTAAGGAAGTTAATAGTAAGGATGTGGTGATTGGAGATTGGTTGTATGAAGAGATTGTAGTAAAATTTAGTGGAAAAAGAAAAAAAATTAAGCCTTGTTGGGAAGGTTTGAGTGAAGAAGAGGTTGAGTTATTGAAAAAGGCGAGGAAAAAAGTAAAAATAAAACAAGGCATACCTTTTGTTCCTTGTTTTTTAGTTTCCTTTTTATTATTCTTATGGTTATGGTATTCTAACTGGAGCTTTTTCCAGTGGTTTTGGCTTTTTAGCTTTAATTTTCCTTGATTTTCTTTTTTTAACTTTTAATTTTTCCTGTACCTGTTTTAGCTCTTCTTCTTTTGCTTTATATTTTTCTAATTTTTTATTTTTATAAATTGGAATTACATTTATAGTGGCGTGCTCAAATATTTCAGCTGTTTGTATACTTATGCTTTCAGCTTTTAGTTTAGATTTTATTTTTCTTGCTATTTTTTTAGCCAGGGTAAATGCTGATGAATGAAGTTTGTCTATTTTGAGATGTTTTTTTGGAATTATTAGTGTATGGCCTTTACTTAGGGGATTTATTTCTAGTACTGCTATACTTTCTTTATCCTCATCTATTTTATAAGAAGGAATTTTCCCTTCTACTATTAAGCAGAAAGGACATTGTTGCTCTGTTGCCGGGTTTGGTTGTTTTTCTTTATTAGAGGTTTTAATCAGCTTGTTTTGGATGAGAAACTGTTCTAGTTGTTTTGGATTTAAGGATAAAATATATCTTCTTGCTTCCTCCTTTTTTTCTTCATTTGTTTGCCAAGAATCAATTTGCTTCAAAAGTTGAGATTTTATATTCTTAACTTGTCCTTCTGATAACATGTGTAAATAAATAGGAAGAGATTTAAATATTTATTGAAAGTTCAGAAACCTCTATCCAAAAGCTTTCCCCCTTTGGATTCGTAGTTATAATAAAAAAGAATGTTTCATCCAAATGCTCGCCTATAATCAATAATGTCAAGAGAAGAGACATCTTTAACTTCTCTGATAGCTTTTTCAGCTTTTTCTGTTTCTTGTTCTTCTGGCCATGTTAATGTTACAATTAAAGCCTTTAAACCAAAAGCTACTTCTTGTTCTTCTATACTATCGACTTTTCCTTTTACTGCCCCAATTTTTTCTTTAATCTCTTTTTTTATCTGTTCTAAATCAGAGCTTTGTTCTGGCATGACTTTAATTTTTAGTATTGCTATTCCCATAAGTTTTCTCCTATTTCTATGTTTTTAAATCTTATTATGTCAAAGAAGTATAGTAATCCTTTTAAATCTCTCCTTTTTCCTTTTAATATGATTCAGGATTATTCTCGATTAGTTGAAAGGATTTCTAGGGCAAGTGGGAAAAATGAAGAGGAAATCAACAGATTAGTCGAGGCGAAAAGGGCAAAACTTTCTGGTTTAATAAGTAGAGAAGGAGCAGCCCAAATAGTTGCTTCTGAACTTGGTATAAATTTTGATAAAGCAAGAGTAAAGATTAATGAAATTATGCCTGGCATGAGGAAGATTAATGTTGTTGGTAAGATAATACAGTTATTTCCTGTAAGAGAGTTTAAAAAAGAGAATAGAGAAGGGAAAATAGGTAGTTTTATACTTGCTGATGATACTGGTAATATAAGGATAGTATTATGGGATACTAATCATATTGATTTGATTGAAAAAGGCGAGATAAAAGAAGAGGATGTGGTTGAGATTAGTAATGCTAACTTAAGAAATACTGAGCTGCATTTAGGAGGTTTCTCTGATTTAAAAAAAAGTAATGAGATAATTGAAAATGTAAAAACAGAAAGGGAATTTGCAGAAAGAAAAATCTCTGAGTTTAGTATTGGTGGAAGCTTTGAGACTAGAGCAATTATAGTCCAGATTTTCGAGCCAAGGTTTTTTTATGTCTGTCCTGAATGTAATGGAAAAGTTATTAGCGAGGCAGAAGGTTATAATTGCCAACAACACGGAAAAGTTGTTCCTAAGAAAAGAGCCTTACTTTCTTTAATTTTAGATGACGGTACAGGAAATATAAGAGCAATTCTTTTTTCTGAACAGATTGGAATGTTGGGTTTGAGTGAAGATGAATTAGAGAGGGAGGTTTTTTTACAAAAAAGGGGAGAGTTGTTAGGAAAAGAGGCTTTTTTTTCTGGGACAGTAAGGCAGAATAAATTATTTAATACTCCTGAGTTTTTTGTTTCTGATGTTAAAAATATAGATATTGAAAAGCTGATAGAAGTTTTAGAGAAATAATCAGAAAGTTTATATAATTATTTTTCTCTTTCTTATTAAATGAGGTGTGAAAAATGATGCTGAGAACTCATTTGGCTATTACTGCTTTAGCTATATTATTGTTCTTACCACATGTTTCTCATGAATTTATCTTTATAGGAGTTGCTTTATTAGCTACTATTCTGCCTGATATAGATACCGGCTTTTCAACAATTGGCAAAATAAAAGGAGGCAAGATAATACAATTTTTTGTTAGGCACAGAGGAATTTTTCACAGCCTTACTTTTTGTGCTATTGTTTCAATATTATTTGCCATATTTTTACCAATCCTTGCATTACCTTTTTTTCTAGGTTACTCTTTACACTTATTTGCTGATTCTTTTACATATGAAGGGATAAAGCCTTTCTGGCCCTCGAAAAAAATTTCAAATTGGAAACTTAGGACAGGAAGTCTGACAGAAACAAGCTTATTTGTTTTTTTTCTTATTGCTGACATCTTATTTTTTATCTTTATTGTTAAAGGTGTTCTTTAATATATATCTTACAGGTAAATAATCTTTATAAATAGAATAAGTTTTTCTAAGTTATGCCTAAAGAAACTGAAAAAATCAAAAAAGCTGTAATAGGAAAAGAAGAAGAAAAAGAGGTAAAGATTGCTGACTTGCCTGGTATAGGACCTGCTTCAGTTAAAAAATTAGAGGATGCGGGAATATATGATTTAATGGGTTTGGCTGTTATGTCTCCTAGTCAGTTAGCTGAATTAGCTGGCATAAGTGAAAGCATAGCTAGAAAAGCTATACAAGCAGCAAGAAAAATGATGAAGCTTGGTTTTTCTGATGGATTAGAATTTGCTGAAAAAAGAAAAGAGGTTAGGTATATTATTACAGGAAGTAAAAATTTAGATGACCTTCTGGGCGGGAGAGGTGTAGAAACTAAAGCTATAACTGAAGCATTTGGCTCATATGGAAGTGGAAAAACACAGTTGGGACTGCAATTAGCTGTTAACGCACAATTACCCTTAGATAAAGGAGGGGCTAATGGAAAAGCAGTTTGGATAGATACAGAAGGGACTTTTCGGCCAGAAAGAATTAAGCAAATAGCCGAATCTTTAGGCGCGAATTCAGAAAAGGTTCTGAAAAATATTTTTGTGGCCCGCGCCTTTAATAGTGATCATCAAATTTTGTTAATAGATAAAATAGGAGAAATGATAAAAGATGGGGAACCAATAAAGTTAGTTATAATTGATTCTTTAACTGCCCATTTTAGAGCAGAATATGCTGGTCGAGGAACTCTGGCGGACAGACAACAAAAATTAAATAAATATATCCATCAATTAACAAGGTTAGCTGAGCAATACAATCTTGCTGTATATGTTACTAATCAGGTTATGGCAAATCCCGCAGTTATGTTTGGCGACCCTACAGTTGCTGTTGGTGGGAATATAGTGGGACATGCTTCAACTTATAGATTATATTTGAGAAGAGGGAAAAAGGGAAGCAGAGTAGCTAAATTAATAGACAGTCCTAACTTACCAGATAATGAAACAATTTTCTTTATTACTAAAAGTGGTATTAGGGATGAAGAAGATTAGACTTGTGCCAAGTAACTTTGTCGAAATTGTCGATTATTCCATGCAGTATAATTTTCGGTTTGGCTTACAATTTCTTTATATCTTTTGCAAAAATGAGAAATCCCTTTGTTAAGACACCCATTAGTGATGTAAGGCGGGTGACAGACATTAAAGACCGGACAGACAATTCTGTCATTTAAATCATCTTTTGAAAGAGCTAGATAAAAACTTGTTTTGTCTTCTAACCCAGCCATAATTCAGGGTAATAAGCAAAATTTTTAAATCTTTTGTCAGATGCCCCTACCAGGACTCGAACCTGGATTTCTTCCTTTTTACTTTTTCCGCAAGGAAGCGGCCTATCCCTTAGCCGATAGGGACATTTTGTATAAAAAAAGAAGATTTTAATATTTTCTTTTACCTAAAACCATCTAAGAACTTTCTGTTTCTCAATAACTTCTTTAACTGGATAAATCCTTTCTACTAATTCTTCCGGTTTAAACCAGAGTTTAATCTCTCTTTCTGCACTTTCTTCAGAATCAGAGCAATGAATAACATTTTCAAAAACTTTTGTTTCAGAATGAATTCTGCCATACTTTCCTCTTATTGATACTGGATGTGCTTTTTCTGGATTTGTTTCTCCAGAAATCTCTCTTATTTTTTTTATAGCATCTTCTCCTTGATAAACTAAAGCGAAAACTCTATCTGTGTGATATTTTCCTTGAATATAATCAAGAACATTTTCAAAAATACTCTTACCTCTCTCGTCACCATGTTTTTTTATTAATGAAGGTAATAATTCAGAATAATGTTTTTCAGCAAACTCTCTGTCAACCTTAACAATTTTAGCTCCAACTATTTTTAATTTTGTTTCAGATAGAGCTGTTAGTATATTGCCAGTTAAGCTCTTAACTAAACCGTCTGGTTTTATTATCACTAAAGATTGTTGTATTGCCATTTGACATTTAATTTTTTGGAATAAAAGAATATTTAAACCTTGCCCTCCAAATCTTTTAATGACAAAAAGCGAAGATAAGATTAGGAATGGACTTTTTGCAGACTTGCATATACATTCTAGATTCTCGAGGGCTACTTCAAAAAAAATAAATATAGAGAACCTTGAAAAATATGCTAGAATAAAGGGTTTGGGTTTGCTTGGGACAGGAGATTTTCAACACCCAGAATGGTTTAAAGAGCTAGAGGTTTTAGAAGAAAGAGATGGAATACTTTATACTTCAAGTGAGTTTCCTTTTATATGGCAGACTGAAATAAGTTTAATGTATACTCAAGATGGAAAAGGAAGAAGAATACATTATGTTTTGTTAGCTCCTAATAAAGATGTTGTTAAGCAGATTATTAAATTTTTATCTAGTAAAGGAAGATTAGATTATGATGGTAGGCCTATTTTTGGTTTTTCAAGTATTGAGTTGGTTGATAGTATGAGAGAAATAAGTAAGGATATTGAGATTATACCAGGCCATATATGGACACCATGGTTTGGAATCTTTGGTAGTAAGACAGGGTTTGATAGCTTAAAAGAAGCATTTCAAGACAAGGCAAAAGAAATACATGCAATCGAAACTGGCCTTTCAAGTGACCCTGAAATGAATTGGAAAATATCAGAATTAAATGATAAAACTATTGTTTCTTTTTCGGATTTACATTCATTTTGGCCTTGGAGAATAGGAAGAGAGGCCACAATTTTTAATATTGACAAAGAAAAATTAAATTATAAAGATATTCTAAAACAAATTAGAGAAAATTTAATTTTAGGAACAGTAGAGGTGGATCCTGCTTATGGAAAATATCATTATGACGGCCATAGATTTTGTAATTTTTCTTGCTCTCCTGAAGAAACTAAAAAACTTAAGGGAATATGTCCGAAATGTGGGAAGCCATTAACTGTCGGTGTTGAATATAGAGTTGAGGAATTAGCTGATCAAGATATTGAAGATAATAAAAATAGAAAACCTTATTACAAACTCTTGCCTTTACACGAGTTAATAGCTTTATCTAAAGGTTCTACTTTATCTAGTCAGAAAACATGGAAAGCTTACAATAATTTAATTGAAAAATTTGGCTCTGAACTTGAAATTTTGTTACATATCGAGAAAGAAGAATTGTTAAAAGAGTTACCAGAAGATACTAAATTAGTTGAACTCATCTTAAAAAATCGAAAGGGGGAGATAAAAGTAAAACCTGGATACGATGGTGTTTATGGAGAAGCAATGTTAGGAGAAAAACAAACTAAACTGATTTAACCTTAAGAAATTTGTATCCCGCCTGCTTGGTTTTTTCTTTACAATGAACAGCTTTTAATGTATATTTCTTACATTTTAAACATCTTTTCATCTTCATTTTTCTTTAACCTCAAACTCGCACTTATGTTCTTTTGATTTTTCTTCAATTTCCGTAAGAATTTTTTGTATCTGTTGATTTGCTTCTTTGTAATTATCTCCTTCCATTCCAAGAATAAATTTTCCAGCAGCCAAATAAGTTATATTTTTGTAAGGTGATAAAATATTTTTGATAATTGTAATGCCATTTTCTGCATCAGAAGTTAATTTAAATTGTTTTTTTACTTCTGCTTTTCTCCCCTTTTTTTCTTTAAGAATCTTACATAACTTTTCTGCCTCCTCATTGTTCAAGTATTTTTTAAGTTTCTCTGGAGCTTCCTTGCAAGATTGTAAAAAATCATAAATGCTGATTTTTTTAGCTTCTACTTCTTTCTTTATTTCTGAAGCTTTTTCTTTTACTACAGATTTTAATATATTAAATGCTGTTTTCTCTTTTTCATATTTATCCATAACTTCCCTTTTCTCTTTGTCTCTAACTCTTCTTAAGCTTAAGTGTATGTTGCCTGCATTATCTATTTCAAGAACCTTACAAACTATTTTCTTTCCAGGAACAACATAATCCCTCAAATTTCTTATCCTGCCTGGAGCAATTTCAGAAGTAATTATTGTGCCTTCTTTTTCTTCTTTATTTTCTATTTTGACAAATACAGTTGTACCTGAAATTTTTTCTACTGTGCATAAAACTAAATCGCCTTCTTTCATTTTAAAATAAATAATATTTATATTTCTCCTTTAATATTGCAGAACCAGTTAGTTTTTAAATCTTTACAACTTCTAGCTCGAGGGTTTTTGTTAAAGTGTCGAGAAATTGTTTTTCTTTATCTTTTGGGATAAGGCAGCCTGCAGCTGAAGCATGACCTCCATATTCTCCTCCTATTTTTTCAATTACACTTCCAAGAATCTCTCTTACATTTCTTCCATTTCTTCCTACCACTCTAGCTGAAACTTTTATTTTTTCATTATCATAAGACATAGTAACTATTGTAGTACCTTCTTCATACTTTCTTGACATAGAGAGAATAGAAGCTACAGTGCCTATTATTGTATCTTTTATTTTATCTTTGGCATTTACTAAGACATAACCTGTGCCTTCTATCTTATTCTGCTCAGCAAAATTTAATGCTGAGACTAGATTCTGTTTATAATCTGCATATATTGTTTCAGCAATTTTTCTTGCTTTTTTATTATCGAGACATAAAGATAATGCAATTGAACTGTGCCCTAATCTTGAACAAGCATTTATCATTGCGCTTAATTCGCGGGCATCTTCTAATCTGTTGAAAAATTTTACTAAGTAGATATTTCCTATTATTTCCCCGCTAGATTTTGTTGTTCTTAATAATATTGCTGTAATGAGTTTTGATAGTTCTTCTTGATCTAACTCAATTAAACTTTTATAAGTGCCGTTTTCTTTTTTAATTCCTACTTCTTGAAGCAAATTTAAAACCCCTTTTGAGTTTCCAGTTACGCCTTGTATAAAAAAAGAAGAAGAAAATTCAAGAGTTTTATGTATTGGCCTTGTTGCAGGATATAAGAGAGGGCCTTTTTTAACCAATACATCTGCGTCTTTAAGAATTTTATTGTTTAGTTTGCTTAACTCTTTATCAAGCATATCACCTACCATGCCTATTACTGCAAGATTGGCAAGAGTTTTGTTTCCTCCATCAATAGCTTTTGAGAATAGGTATGTTAGACCAGAAGCAGAAATCTCTTCTTCGTTAAAAAGATGAGGGTTTATTATTACCATATTATTATCTGGTTTTCCAGAAATTTCATGATGGTCTATTACAAAAACATTGGTTTTTAGCTTATTTAACTCTGATAAACAGCCACTTCCCAAATCTAAGAAAACTAAAACTTCTCCTTTACTTTTTTCATTTAAAGTTTCTATATATTCCCTTTCTAAATTTTTTACTATTTTTACTGAAAATTCTTTATCAATTCTCTTTAATGTTTTAGCAAAAATTGCTGCTGAAGTTATTCCATCAGTATCATGATGGCTAATAATTTTTATTTTTTTGTCCTGTATTTTTTCAAGAAACTTGTTTACAGCTATTTCAATTGCTTTTTGCATTCTTCACCTCTTTTAGATTAACTCTCTTTTATTACACTTTTCTTCCTTTCTTTGTATTCTTTAAGCTTTTTCAGTTTTGCTTCTTTTATAGTCAATGCCCTCTTTGTTCTGTAGTCGTGCTTATGCTTTTGGAAATGTTTTTTTAATTTTTCTACAGTAGCTGTCAGGTATTTTATATCAACATCTACGCCTGTCGATTTTTCAGAGCTTTTTGCTTTTTTGGTTATCATGTTTTATTTTCTGAATATATGTTTTTAAGTTTTTGTATACTCTAGTAAGTGAAAAGATACAAGGATAGCCCTGCCAGGATTCGAACCTGGGTCACAGGTTCCAAAGACCTGTATCCATAGTCTTCCTTAACTATTGTTAAGAAATTTGACCGCTGGACGACAGGGCTATGAATTTTAAAAATATAAATAGTTTATAAGGGTTTTGATTTAGGGCCTTGCCGAAACCAAAATATATATTTGAAATGTTAAGACATTATTAATTAATAAACTAATCGATGAATTTGTAAACCTTACTCATTTTTTATATCTGCCTCTTAATTCTACTTTTTTTAACTGCCTTAAAACTAAGGTTTTATCTTTACTTTTATAGCCTTTTAACACAGCCCCAAATAATTTTTTCCAATGCTGAAAATGTTTTGCTTCTAAAGCTTGTTTTAATAAATGTAAGTCAACAGCTTTGTCTTCTATTCTTGTTGAATGAAAACTTAAACCGAAATCAATAAAATAAATTTTTTTATTTGAGAGAACCATGTTGCTTGTTGTTAAATCAGAGTGAATTATGTTTAAGTTATGGAGAATAGCTACTTGTTCTCCTATTGTTTTCATTATTTTTTCTTTATCTTTAAGTTTATCTAAATGTTCAGATAATTTTTTACCTTTTATATACTCTATAATTATCTCTTTGTTTTTTTCATCAACTTTTATTAAAGCAGGTACTGGAATTTTATCTTTTAATTTTTCGAGTAATCTTGCCTCTTTTCTCGTCCTTAATTTTCTTAACTTGTCATCTATTTCTTTTAATCTGTAGGATTTCTTTGTCCTTTTTTTATGAACTTTTCCTTGTTGTAGAGAGATGATTGCCTCTGCACCTCTTGTTAGAATTTTTTCTTTCATTTTTATAATCTAATTTTCTTGCCGAACTTTTTAGCTAGTTTTTGTAACTGTTTCTGGCTTAACCCATCCATGCCTTTACTTATATCTACCTCCTGTCCAGCTTTGATAAAATCTTTGAGAAGTTTATATTGTTTTATTAAGGCACGAACATCACTTGTTGTAGTGCCAGAGCCTTTTGCTATTCTTTGTATTCGTGAAGTTTCTTTTTCAAGTAATTCGGGATTTTCTTTTTCTTCTTTTGTCATACTCTGTATAGCAAATTTCCATTTTTTTAATCTTTCTTCTTGTTTTCCTAATAGTTTTTCTGGAAGTTTTACTTTTCCTAAACCAGGTATAAATTCTGTAATCTTACTTAATGGACCGAGAGATGACATGCTTTTTAGTTGTTCGTATAAATCATCCATAGTAAATTTGCCTTTTTCAAGTCTTTTCCTTAATTTTTTCTCCTCCACTTCTTCTGTAACAGACCTAACTTTTTCTATTAAAGTCTCAAGGTCACCCATTCCAAGTATTCTTGAGATAAATCTTTCTGCTGAAAAAGTTTCTATGTCGTTAATTTTCTCTCCTGTTGTTATAAAAAAGACAGGAGCTTTAGTTTCATGACAAGCAGTAAGACAGCCCCCTCCTTTTGCTGAAGAGTCCATTCTTGTTATTATTACCCCCGAAATGTTTAGGGATTTTTGAAACTCACTAGCTAAATTTTTTGCTGCCTGCCCAATATCTGCTGGCATTACTAAAATTGTATGGGAGGGAGAAATTTTTTTATTAATGTTTTTAATTTCTTTTATTAACTCCTTATCTAGGGAATGTCTGCCAGCAGTATCAATAAAAACTACATCATATTTTTTCAACTCATCTTTAAATTTTTCATAAATCTTGATTGGATTTTTTTGTTTTTTGTCTATAAATACTTTCAAGTTGTTCTGTTTAGCTAATTGTTCGAGCTGTTCAGGAGCTGCAGGTCTATGAACATCTAAACCTAACATGCAAGTTTTGAATCCTCTTTTTTGATAATAATTGGCAAGTTTAGATATAGTTGTTGTCTTACCACTTCCATATAAACCAAGAAGCAAGATTTTTTGGTGTTTTCCTTTTTTTATTTCTAATTCATGTTTCTTACCACCTAACATCTCTAACAATTCATCATGTAAAAGCTTTATGATGTGCTCTTTCTTCTCTACACCCTTAACTTTTTCGTCTATAGCTGCTTTTTTTATTTTGTCACTTAGTTCCTTAACAAGCAAGATATTAACATCAGCCTCAATTAGAGCTCTTTGGAGGTCTTTGATTACGCTATCTATCAATTTTTTATCTACAAAGATAGCTGAAGCTATCTTATCTGTTGCTTTTTTTAAAGCCGAACCTAACTTGCCGAACATTTTTCTTCTGTTTGTATACTATCTAAAGGACTTTTTATATTCTTAATTGATGCTTGTGAAATTTGAGTATAAATCTGAGTTGTCTTAATTGAGGAATGTCCAAGAATCTTTTGGATTATTTTTAAATCAACTCCAGACTCCAGCAGGTGTGTGGCAAATGAGTGCCTTAATAAATGGGGATAAATTCTTTTTTTAATTTTAGCTTTTTTCGCCGCATTTTTTACAATTTTTGCGATTGTTTTTTTAGTCAATTTTCCACCCCTGTTTGAAGGAAATAAAAATTTAGAATTATTTAATTTACAGAAAGCTTTAAGCTCCACTTTGATAGTTTCAGGGATTTTAACAAATCTGTCTTTTTTGCCTTTCCCTAAATTAATTTTTATTAAGTTCTCTTCAAAATTTATATCTTCTTTTCCTAAATTAATAACTTCACTAACTCTTAAGCCACAACCATAAAGCAGTTTGATTATTAATTTATGTTTAATATTGGACGTATTATTGATTAATCTCCTGATTTCTACAGTTGTTAGTATTTCTGGAATTTTTTTGTTTCTTTTTGGTTTGGGTATAGATATATTCTGGTTTAAGATGTTTTTAAAAAAATATTCTATTGCAAAAATTAAATGATGAACTGATGAAGGTTCGTTCTTTTCAAGTTTTTTTAGGATGTAGTCCTTTGCATTTTGAAGATTTGGATTTTCATCTTTTAAAGATTCAAGATATTTCTTTACATGTATTAAGTATATTTTTTGGGTATCTTTAGAATAATTCTTTAGCTTAAGATGCTCTTCTAATTTTTTCAGGAGCAATAATCTTTCTTGTTCATTCATAAAACAATCAGATTTTAGTATTATATAAAGGTTACTATATATCTATTATGGATATGTAAATTCTAAAAAACTTCCATATCCATTGTGTTAAATGCAATTTGAGATTTGGGCTAAACAATAGTCAAATTAAAATTTGAAGAATTATTGAAAAGAAGTTGGCGTCTTTATTTTTTTGCTGGATACTTTGCCATTAAATCTTGTAATTGTGCATCCGCTTCATCAAATCTTTCTTTATGTGACTCATAATCATATTCTCTAACAAGTAATTCACTTAAACGGTTCATTTTCCATTCAGCTCCATTTCGTCTAATTCTATCCACTAATCCATCACCGTTTAAGTCTTGATGAAGCTCACTATCAAATAATCTATGAGCAAATCCAGGATAGATTTTAACATCTTGAGAACCATCAGAATATCTTGTAAATTCAACATGACCGTATAATCCTGTCGCACGAGATTCTGTTTGATATGCAGGCTTTACAATTGACCTATTATTCCACGCCATATTACACCCTCTTACTCCACCGAGTAAAGCTGCAACTATTGCAATTCCTGCTCCAATTGTCTTGTATGAATCTTTAATTTTCATGTTGAATTCCTCTATAAGATGTTAAAACCTTTTTATTTATAAATCTTTCGGTTTATTTACTACTTTCAAGATACGACGCCAACTTTTAAAATACGCCCAAATCTCAAACTTCTTCGCTCGCTTCGTTCGCTCGACCACGCTGCGCTTTTGGGCTACGCCCTCAGGGCATTTAACAGCAACTAAACGGAAAATCGCTCGGCTCGCGATTTTCCCAAATTTTTTCTCCAGCTCTGTTTCGTTCGGCTTTCCAGCTCTGACTTCGTCGAGGGAAAGCCTCACTCCACGAGGGAGAAAAAACTTCGTTTAGTTGCGATGTTAATAGAAATAAAAATCAATTTTCTTGCCCGCCCAAGATAGTGCACACAAAATCTTTATTCAGAACAGATTTCCTTTTCTAATCCACTTGGAGCAGGCTCAACAGGATGTGGAACCCATTCTCCATTGATGTCTTCGTAACAGGGAACAATTTTGACATCTGCTGGAGGAACATATCCCCTTCTAGACGCTTCTTCGGCTGCTGCTCTTGTATCAACGCAACCTGCTCCCCACAAGTGTCTTTTAAACTTTTCAAGTTGAGGCAGGAAATCTGTGTTATACATAATTTAGTTATATTATTGATTCTATAAATATCTTTCGATTTTGTGTGCCTCATTTTATTTTCCCACCCTGAAAGAAAAATTAAAACTCACGAGGGGCTTTTTTAGCCCAGCTCGTGCCTCACTTCGTTCGGTCAAGCAACAGCAGATTAAGAGGTAATTTCTTTTTGCTTCGCAAATTTTCTTTTTGAAAACCAGAAATCCACCAAATCCTGCTGTCGCAGGACTTCTCTTAATCGCATATGTTAGTTTCAATTACAAATTCTCTAAATTGTTGAGTTAAAAGTTAGGAGAGGACACTTTAAAACCCCCGACTACCCGCCCCTAAATTGTAGAAATTGTTGTAAATAAAAAAGTGAGCCGCCTTAATCACTTCGTGATAGATTGTCTTGACTGCGTCAAGCAGAAAAACTTCTCTTAACCGGCCAAAGAAAACTCACGAAATTAAAATTTCGTCTAACAAAGGTTAAGAGGTTTCACTTCGTTACACCTAAATTTTTCTGATATTATTGGGGAGTTTCAAAAAGATTATTTTTTGTGAGTTTCCACAAAATCAATTAACTTATTTCCTTTATTAATCCAATCTTGTAATTCTTGTGTATTTTCATAAGTGTTTACAATATTTTTTGTCGTCTGGCAAATTTGTTCATCATATTGTTTACAGATTTCTTCTGTTTGTTGATTTAATGCTGTTTTAAATGTTTCTTGGACATAAGTTGGGATACCAATTACAAACCATAAATCATCCCATGCTTGTAATGATGCTCTCCCTTCATCAGTTGCAGGAATTTGCTGAATAAAATTTCCCGTTATATTCGCCCCTATAACAGAAAAGATAAATACGATAAAAGCTATTCCTGCCAATATCGCAAATATTTCTGGTTCATCATCCCATCTGATAAAGATAAATATAATAAAAATAATTGTAGCTATTGCTGAAAGAATATAAAACAAAACAAATAATGGAAATAATTTAACAGAAATATGATACAAAATTGCATAACCAAAAACTGACAAGATGATTATTCCAAATACAATAATTCCAAATATTTGAGATGCTAAATCATTTTTTGCCATAAATAATAAATAAAGATTTCACTTTTATAATTTTCTAATGCAAAAACATATAAATAAGACCCCAACTTTAATATAGTATAAAATATAACTCATTAATAAAGAGGTTAATATCATGATAAATCAATATCTAAATAAAATAATAAAAGGAGATTGCATAGAAGTTTTAAAGAAACTTCCAGATAATTCTGTGGATTTAATTTTTGCAGACCCGCCATATAATTTACAGCTAAATGGAGAACTTTGGCGACCAAACCAAACTAAAGTTGATGCTGTAAATGATAAATGGGATAAATTTTCAGATTTTGCTGAATATGATAAATTTTCAGAAGAGTGGCTTAAGGAGTGTAGGAGAGTCTTAAAGAAAAACGGGACTATTTGGGTTATAGGTTCGTATCATAATATTTTTAGAGTTGGTAAAATAATGCAAGATGTTGGACTTTGGATTTTAAACGATATTCTTTGGATAAAAACAAATCCAATGCCAAATTTTAAGGGAACAAGATTTAATAATGCACATGAAACTTTAATCTGGGCATCAAAAGATAAAGATTCAAAATATACTTTTCATTACAAAACTATGAAAGCTTTTAATGATGATTTACAAATGAGAAGCGATTGGTATATTCCTATTTGTAATGGTGGAGAAAGATTAAAAGATGAAAAAGGAAATAAAGTTCATTCCACACAAAAGCCAGAAGCTTTACTTTATAGAATTATAATTTCAACATCAAACCCTGGAGATATTGTTCTTGACCCTTTTATGGGAAGTGGGACAACTGGGGCAATTGCGAAAAAATTAGGCAGGAATTTTATAGGAATAGAAAAGGAAGATAAATATATTGAAGTTGCAAATAAAAGAATAGCAGAAGCCAAACCTTATAAAAATCAGATTCTTAAATATCCTTTTGAAACTAAAAAACCAAAAGTCCCTTTTGGAAATTTAATTGAAAGCGGATTTATCAAACCAGGAGAAAAATTAGTTTCAAAAAATGGGAAATTTGAAGCCGAGGTTTTAGCAAATGCAACAATTCAATCTGGAGATATTTCTGGTTCTATCCATAGTGTTAGTGCTAAATTATTGGGTAAAACTTCCAATAATGGATGGACTTTTTGGTATGTTAAAAGAGATAATAATTTAAAAAGTATAGATGAGTTAAGAGAGGAATACGCAAAAAAGTATATAACATTAAAAGGTAATTAAAATGATAATGAAATTTGAACAATTTAAAGGAATTTTGAATAAACAAATTTTTGAAGAATCAAAATCTGTTCTTATAGGAAAAATATCAAAATATCCTGGAAGATATTTAGGGCTTTTTAGACCAACAAAACCAAAAGCTAAAATTTTACAAAATCTTTTACAATCTCATGAAATCCGTTTTGGAGATGCTTTTGAAATTTTAATTGAAGAATATCTTAAAAAATTAGGATATGAAATTTTAGATAAAAAATTTACAACCAATAACGGAGATAAATTAAATGTTGACCAATGTTTTAGAAAAAACGGAAAAACTTATTTTATTGAACAAAAAGTAAGAGATGACCACGATTCAACAAAGAAAAGGGGGCAAATTCAAAACTTTGAAAAGAAACTAAATGAGATGATTAATAAATATGGAGAAAAAAACCTTATTGGTGTTTTTTATTTTATTGACCCCGAACTAAAGAAAAATAAAAACTATTATGAAGCAGAATTAAAGAAAATGTCTAAAGATTATGGAGTTACCCTTTATTTAGACTATGGAAAAGAACTTTTTGAGCTTTTAGAAAAACCTGAAATTTGGGACGAAATTTTAAAACATTTAAAAGAATGGAAAAAAGAAATTCCTGATTTGCCAGAAACAAATTTTGATTTAGATGCTGAAAGCAGTTTTGAAGAAATCAAAGATTTGAATCCTGCATTATTTAGAACAATTTTTGAAAACGATGAAATTTTTAATGAGATTGTCTTGACAATTTTTCCAGAGAAAAAGACACTTAAACTTTTATTAGAATATTTTGAATCTAAATCTGAAGAAAAGACAATTTACAAAACTTTATCTGAATTATTGAAAAAGAGATTAAAATAAAATGGTAGTTAAAATTGAGTTCAAGAAACAAGGGAAAACTATTAGTGAGAAATACACTGATATGGAAAAAGCAAAGAAACTCGTTAAAAATTATAAACAAGATAAAATAGAGATTAAAGAGCTTGCAGGAGTTGAACAAATACTCGTTGTAGTTGGAGGAGTTGTTTTAGGATATTTTGCTACAGATATTGCTAATAGGATTGCTTCAGAAATAGATTAGAATGTTACTCAAGATTTTATTTAATAAGAAATTATACTTTTTGCCATTTATTCTCTTTTTTTGTGTGGAGTTTATTTTAGGTAGTTACAAAGAAACTTTTAAGTTATTTTTACAAACTCCTCTCTTAATACTTATTTATTTTGTCATTTATTTTCTCATTTCTATTTTGATTGTATGTGTTTTTTATCTATATCAAAAAATAATTGGAAGTAGAAAAAGAGAATCTAAGTGAAACTCCCCCTTCTTTTTTAGAAAAAAAGAAGCAAAAAATGGCGGCGGCTCACAAAAACAAAATACAACAACAATTTCTACAATTTAGGGGCGGGTAGTCGGGGGTTTTAAAGTGTCCTCTCAATTATATGAACGAGAATTTGCAACTTTGGATTTTTCCCTTCGGGAACGTTGCACTAAAATCCAACCCCTCCAAGTATTCGGGGGAAACTAACAGGAATTTAACGGTTCCGAAACCTTGCAGGCTTCTCCACCCAAATTTGATTTTCCAGCTCTGTTCTGCCTTCGGCTTCGCCTCGGGTCTATTAACAGCGATTATCTGGGATTTTCCTGCGAAAAATCCCCAAATTTCACTTCGTGAAACTTCTCTTAATCGCGATGTTGCTTGGCTCCGCCCAAATTTTAATTTTTCTTTTTTCCCACCCAAAAGGTTTTTATAGTACTTTTATTTTTATTTATCAAGATGAACAAAAAAATAATTATGCCAATTATATTATTGGTAATTTTATTTTGTTTGACTGTTTTTTCTTCTGCAAAAGAGACTATGGTTGGGAGGGGTTATGAATGCAATACTTTAGTGGAAAATGCTGGAAGTGTACGCTTAATAAATTTCTCTTATCCAAATGTTGAAGTAGAAGTAACTATAAACTCTTATATAGGGTCTTCTTTTTTAGGTTTTTTTCATCCTATGAAGTTAATGACTGAGAATTTAGCTGCAGAAATCAAAATAGAAACTCAGAAATTTACAAACCCAAGAACTGGTGAAGAAATAGTAGATGAAGTATACATTCATGGTCCTGATCATCTAAATTTAATTCTTGATAAATATTATAATTATGGAGGATATCCTCGTACAGAAAGATTTAATTTTCAAGTTGGACCATACAATTATAAAATCAATTTTTTTCTCAGTTCAAAAACTTTTTGGAATATTTTTGGTTCTGAATGTGTCCAAGCAAATTTAGGAGTAATAGAATTAAACGCTACACAAGGAACTGGAAGTGAGGAAGAATTAAATGCTATAACAAAAACATGTGCAGATTATGATTTTAACTGCGATGGTAAAACAACCAATGCAGATTTAGATGTAATTGCTAAATATTGGCAAAATGGAACACAAATTACAATGAATGTTGTT
>JAFCEE010000008.1 GCA_017609285.1 Candidatus Pacearchaeota archaeon
TAGAATATCCGAAAACGCATCCCGAACCGTCCCTATTCCCAGCTCCTCCCGGATTTCCCTTTCATGGAAGAGGTGGAGAATCTCCATCATTTTGCGGCGGTCATCTTCGGCAAAATCAACCCAAGTAAATGATGAAGGCATTTATCCCCTCATTTCTTTATATTAATTTATAATCAAACGATATCTATATCTTTTTATTATTTCAATAGCCCTTTAAGATGATTTCTGGGGTGATTCTATGCTCTATTCTTCTTTTTTCTCGAGTTTCATTTGAAATTTTTGATCGATATATCAATTTGAGGCCGATATTCTATAACTGATAACCGAGGATTGTTTTTTCGAATTTTCTAGGAACTTTATCCTCATCAGAAATTAACAAAAAAAAGACCTGTCACAGTATTGTCGCAGTAGAATGTTACACTAATTCATAATATCTTGTAGGATCAGTCCTACTTTTAGAAACCTCCTTTATTAAGCCCAAATCAACCAGCTTGGATAGGTCTCGCTGGATGGTCTTCATGACTAGCTTAAGCTTTTGCTAAGATATTCAAAAACAAAATCTATTCCTTCTTTGTGATTCAGTAGTTCGCGGTAATCGTCTTTTCTCACTCCTTTTACAGGCTTGCCTGTAAATACTCTTTAAGCCTAAGATAAAGTGAATTAAGTATCTTCAATTTGTGTTGAATAATGGGCTTTAAGGAAAATTGCTTTGCTTTGGATATCTTTAATCCATTCTTCTTATAATTATGCAGCATTCAAAAATCCTTTAAAATTTTTAATTTCAATATTTGACAAACTCTCCTCCTTGCAAATCTGACCATCAAAATAGAGCTCTTTTTTTAATCTTAAAATTTTCTTTTTGTATTTATTACTACCTATCCTTGCTGTATTTTTTTTAACTCTCTTAAACGGTTTTTTTAAAAGCAAGCGCTATATCAAAAGGATATTTTTCCATTTTGATAGAAAATGTTTCTTTTTTTTGTATAGCTCACACTACAACTTCCGGATATAATATATCTTCAATTTCAGTGATAATTTTATTAACAAGGACTTCAACGTTTCATTTTCCTATAGAACAAGCGATTTGAATACATCTTTTATAAATCCCGAACAAAATTGTACGCCATGAGTATTTACATAAGTAGGAATTGTTTCTAAAAGTTCATTCCACCCTCTTTTTGACTATTTAAATTTCATGATCTTTGATTCGTCATTACTGATAATTTTTATTTATATCCGTCTCCAAACCAGCTTGCTTTTAAGGTAAAAATTTTAGGCATAGTTCTTTCCAATTAGATCCAGAAATTACCACACTTACATTGTTTTAACTTGCTATCTCTAGGCGAATATTTTTCATTAGGTTCTG
Source organism: Candidatus Pacearchaeota archaeon (assembly GCA_017609285.1). Classification (GTDB taxonomy): domain Archaea; phylum Nanobdellota; class Nanobdellia; order Pacearchaeales; family GW2011-AR1; genus JAFCEE01. The sequence continues at coordinate 1,367 of JAFCEE010000008.1, forward strand.
TATTACAATTAGAGCAAATGAACAATGATTGAAATTCTTCAATGTCTCTTAATACTATTTCTATATCACCGCGTGAGAGAGAAGTTGTTTCTAGTGAAAGATGATGAGAACCCATATTTGTGATTAACTGGCTGGCTCGCAAGTAATTAAATACTTTTTTTGATTGTGGGCTACGAAGTTTCTGGTTTGCCTTTAAATAAGAAGTTAAAGCATTTATTAGCTCAGATGACTCTCTTTGATCGTTCTTAAAACCTGTTCTAAATTTTAGTCCTGTAACACCTAAATTTTCGCATTTTTCTTTAAGGATTTCCTCAATTAAAGTCCTGCATTTATTTGCAGCACTTTTCGTCTCATTCTGAACAAGGAAATATTTTATTCTTTCTTTTAACGTTGATGGCGAATCCTTAAGATTCACACCACTATCTTTTGTCCATTTAAGAAGTTCTTTGAAAAACCATTTGTTAGAAGGCAAATCTTTCTTCAACATCTCAAACCAAAGCTCGTCGTGCGTAAAGAGTAAAAATTGCGTATCGCCAAACTCTTCGCTTATCAATCTTGCAAGTGGCCTTCGATGACCTGTATCAAAACTTGTGACTACGTCATCTAAGACAAGAAACCCATTTTCTTTGTTAAAATGTTTAGAAGCAGCTAGGAAGAGACAAATGCCCAGACTATTTAAATGAGCTTCGCTTAATATTTTCATTGGAGGAGAAATTTCTTCACCATGATATTTTAGTTTAAATTCTATTCCTCGCTCTCCTGTTGGAATTAATTGTACTTCGTCAAAATTATCATCTTGGTGAATGAATTTAAAAAAATTATTTACATCAGAAGAGATGGTTTTTAGAACTCTTTGGACACTTTGTTTTTCCAATCGCTCAAAATCTTGAAAAATTTTTTCTAAAGAATTTATCTGATTATTATAAATTTCAACAATCTTATTTAATTTTTTATATTCACTATAATCCTCATATAATTCTTTTAACTTATAAACATTTCTATAAAATGTTCTCTCTTCATCGGTTTCGCTCAACTCTTTTTTTCTTTTTTCTATTCTTTCTTGAACTCTTTTCATATTCTCATCTAAGTTTTCCAGGCCATTGTAAATCTGTTGTGCAGTCTGAGGGAATTCTTTAATTTTGTTCAAAACTTCTTGAGCATGTGCCAAATAAGAAGAAATCCTGGTAAATATTTCAAAGCTTTTAGTGATTTCATCTTCTAATAAGCTCTTTGTAATAGCTTGAAGTGGTGAGAAATTAGGTTCTAAAGATTTTATACTTTGAATGATTTTATTTCTTTCCTTAAGAACTTTTTTAATTTTTTCAATCTCATCCTTGAGAGATTTAAGCAACAAATCTAAATCCTTAGGTTCTTTACAGAGAGGACACTCTCCTGGCTTAACTAATTTATTTTCAATTGCTTCCATAGCCGCCCTGTAAAGTTTTTCAATAGCTGAAGCCTTTATCGTCTCCTGTTGCTTAGTTAAATCATTATGAGAAGTAAGAATGATTTTTATTTTTTCTGAAATACTTTTTATTTCTCGTAATTTCAAAATATTTTTTTTAATACTGTCTAATCTTACTAATTCTTTTCCTTTATTACTTGCTGTAATTACTTTGTCTAATTCCTCAGAAACGGATTTTAAATTAGAGAAGTTCTCGATAGAAATGTTTCTATCACACTGTTTTGCTATTTTATTTCCATAACTTAAAATATCGATTTCTCCAAAATCACTCTTCCCAATTTTATTCACTAAGTCTTTTTTCCTCGCTTCCAATTGCCCTGAAAGTCTGCTTAATTCTCTATCATCTTTCAACGAGTTTAATGACTTAAGCAAAATATCTCTGTTCTCTTTTACAATACCAAAACCAATGATTTCTTCAATTCTCTCAAGTTTCTCTTTTTTGGTCTTATCAATAAATTCTCTCATTGTATGATGACGTAATACAAAAGATTCTCTAAGACTATCATTTATGTATTTCTTAAAATTATCATTTATGTTCGAAAAAGAATGTCCGCCTTTTCGTTTCAATATTTTTTTAGAGCTTAAAATGTTGTTATTTAAAATAATTTCAACCATAGCATCACTTTCTGGCAGCGTGTATCTATTAAAATAATCTGTTCTTCCACACCCTTCCCTCTGTAGGTAATCAATCTTGTCTGTGTAAAACCACTCTATAGCGTCACTAAAAGTACTTTTCCCGTCTCCATTATTTCCAAACAAAACTAGGCTTTTGTAATTATTTTCAAAATCCAAAAATATTTCTTTCTTTGCTCCCCGAAAGCCTACAATACTCAATTTTCTTATTTTAACTTTATGATTCATTTTCAGAGTCCTGTCTTAAAGATCTTAGACTTTGCAGTATTTTTTCTTTTGTAAAGTTACCGTTTATATATAGGCTTCTAATCAGATTTGCAACTTGTTTTTCAATATCCTCTTTTTTTACTAAGCTTTCAAAAAAATCGTCGCACAATTCTTTCCCAGATTTTATCTCTGCCATAAAATCCTCCATAATTAATTTCTAAAATCTTTCTAACTCTTCATCCCCTTCCTCTTATTCCAATAAACATCCATATAAACTACTCGTCTTCTGTCTAAATAAATGTGTCACTAATGTTCCTGAACGAACATAGCAGTAAAAGTTACCCATAAACCATTTTTACTTTTTGGTTTATCTCTTTTTGCACTTCATGAAGTTCTTGCCAAAGATTGGATTTTTCAGTTTCGTCATCTGTAGCATATCGTTTTTTTTGAATCTTAATAGCAGAATCAACGAACGTTTCTATTTCTTTTCGTTGGGAGGATGTAGGAATAATGATGGGAAAGAGTCTTATGTCATTTAGTTCAAAATGCATTGTATGGTTCAGAAATTCATTAGCAAAATAAGAAGCAAAAGGAGTATTTAGTATTCCTAAAAGATATTTAGATGAAATATCTTTTTTATCAGGAAAGAAGGAATGAGCAGTGTGATCATATATGGAACCTGGTAGAATTCTTGCCTTTATTTCTGCTCCTCCAACATCTAAATAAGTTATGCCATCTTGGAAATA